>JBOFXU010000093.1:0-2038 GCA_051654305.1 Bacteroidales bacterium
CGCTCGATCTTTACATGGGCGATATGGTATATGTCGAAAAAGGAGGCGAGATTATTCCGAAAATTACCGGAGTTGATCAGTCTGCACGATTCCTGGTGGGAGAGAAGGTGAAGTTTATTGAGTGTTGTCCGGAATGTAAAACTCCGTTGATCCGTTATTCGGGAGAAGCGGCGTATTATTGTCCGAATGAAACAGCCTGTCCGCCACAAATCAAAGGTAAACTTGAGCACTTCTTTGGACGTAATGCTATGAATATCGCTGGAGGAGCTGCAACCGTTGATTTGTTGTTTGAGAATGGCTTTATAAAAAATGTAGCCGATTTGTATGATTTCGATATCATCCAGCTCAGTCGCATGCCGCGCTGGGGGGAGAAGTCGGCAAAGAACCTCAAACAGAGTATCGAGCTATCCAAGCAATCGCCGTTTGAGAATTTATTATTTGCATTAGGTATTCGTTTTGTAGGTAAAACGGTAGCTAAAAAATTAGCGTATGCCTTCAAAACAATGGATGCGCTGATGGCTGCGACTCGTGACGAACTGATCCGGGTGGATGAGATCGGGGAACGTATTGCGGATAGCGTACTGCTCTATTTTGCAGAGGAACGTAACCGCGAAGTTATCGATCGCTTACGTGCACATGGATTGCAGTTCGAAGTTGTTGAAACGGAGTCTAAGGTTGAGTCCGATCTGCTTGCAGGGAAGGCTATTGTGATCAGCGGCGTATTTCATAAACACTCTCGTGACGAATATAAGGCAATCATTGAACGCTACGGTGGAAAAAATACAGGATCGATCTCCTCAAAAACCTCTATGGTGCTTGCCGGAGAGAATATGGGACCGGCAAAACTGGATAAAGCAACAAGTTTGGGGATCCAAATAGTGGATGAAGAGACTTTCCTTAATTTAATCGGCGAACAATGAAAAGATTCCTGTTAAGACAACGCATTCGACGGATATTGAAAAAGAAACGGGAACACGCTGCTTTTATGGGCTATCAGGAAGTGCGGACCATACAACTGATTTATCAGACCTCTGATCGTGAGGCAGTGCTTCGCTTTGAAGCGGAGCTCCGCTCCGAAGGGAAGTCCGTGAAGTTGATTGAAATTAGCGAAAGCGAAGATCCAAAGGCAGAACACATGGTGATCTCCCGACGCAGTTTCTCATTTACAGGGGAGTTGAACACAGAACAACGCAAAGAGATTGAAGCTTCCGCTACAGACTTACTAATTGATCTGATTCCAAGGGTGCGATATCGTGAAATTGCTGTTGTTTTGTTATCAAAAGCGACCTTTAAGGTAGGAATTCATAAGGAAAACTATCCAATTTATGATTTTAATCTACTAATAGATGAAAAAATGCATCCAGATGCTTTGATAGACAAAATAAAGTTTTACATTCGCATAATAAAAGCAAAATAAATTAAGTAACGAGAGCGAATAGTACGGAAATGCTCTGATTTTTCAGAACAGATATGAATGAATAGTAAAAGACATTTCCCGTTTGCCTGAATCTAAAACAAGTAATTTTATATGTATTCGATAAATCTTAAGGGAGTGGGAGTGGCACTGATAACTCCCTTTAATGAGGATGAATCAGTTGATTATAGGGCATTAGGAAGATTGGTGGATTTTCAGTTACAAAACGGAACGGATTATCTTGTCGTTTTGGGGACAACCGGAGAAACACCATCGCTGACCGAAGACGAGAAAAAGGAGATCACACGATTTGTGATTGAACGCGTCAACGGACGAATTCCTATTGTTTTAGGTGTAGGTGGAAATAATACAAAAGCATTGGTTGAGCGATTAAAAACAGATTCGTTCAGAGGTGTGGATGCCATTTTGTCTGTAGTTCCTTATTATAATAAACCTTCGCAGGAGGGTATTTACCAACACTATAAAGCTTTAGCACAGGCAACACATTTGCCAATTGTGCTTTATAATGTACCGGGTCGTACGGGGGTGAATATGACTGCAGAAACGACACTGCGCTTGGCGCGTGAGTTTCGCAATATTGTGGGAATCAAGGAAGCATCGGGG
>JBOFXU010000094.1:0-1143 GCA_051654305.1 Bacteroidales bacterium
TCACGCCCCGGGAGATCGAACGAATCTATTACCATTTGGGGGAGCCCTAAGAAGGATGCGATAATAACCAATAATATAATCATATAAAAATCTAATAAACAAATACATATGGGATATTTACCAATATCGAGGGAGCTGCTTAATAGCTCCTTCTGGCGGAGCCTTGCTCCTGCCGAAAAGGGAATTTTAGTAGATCTGATGGCGATGGCAGCTTATAAGCCGACGACGTACAACCTGTACGGCGCAGAGATTGAGCTGAATAAATTTGAGTTCTGTTTCTCGGTACTTAAAATGGCAGAAAAATATCGTGTAACGGAATATGCTATTCGATCATTAATTAAGAAGTTGGAGAATGCTAAAATACTCACTAAAATCTCCCGAAAAATTACACGAGAAGTTTCACAAGGAAATTCACGATGCGAATATGTAAAAAAAACAACGTGCTGTTATACCTCTGTAACCTTCTATGCATGGGTTTTTGATGTCGATTGTGATGTCGATTCTACTGACATAAAAAAAGATGAATTTCACGAGGCACCTCAAACTGAGTTTCAAACTGAAAATCACGAACATAATAAAGAAGTATTTAATAAAGAAGTTCTTAAACAAAAGATACACACACAAAGTGCGCGCGAGAAAAATTTTTCTTTTCCTGACGGACGCCAAAAGAAGTGGTATCCCGTGGAAGCGATAGCCAACCTGGAGGTTCCTAACGGAGAGGAACTTTTGAAAAGCTGGTGTGTCTATTCGGTCAAAGACGAAGAGAAAGTGAAAGCGTTTCTCCAGAAATATGCGAAGGCACAATTGCTGATCGACATCCAGGAGATGACCCTCGATATTTTTGATCATCGCTTCCGTAAGGCGATGAAAAGAGAGTTTAATATACGGGAGAACAAACCTGCCGAAAAAGAGGAGTTTATTCGTTATCTGAATTAAGTATCTGATACGAACGGAGGATTATACTGACTAATGCAGGCAAGTGTGGGGGAACAAGTGCCCCGGACAGCAAAAAAAAAGAGCAACCGGTGTAGGGTTGCTCTTAAAATTTCAAATGCTTGAAATTATTTTTTTGTATATCTTGTGTTCAAGCCGCTAACGATTTCTTTCGTGATATCGTATGCTTTGTCGGCATAAAGCAGGTTG
>JBOFXU010000095.1:0-4916 GCA_051654305.1 Bacteroidales bacterium
TGAGCTGTCTGACTTTAGCTACCTTTCTGAGCATATCTTCATAGGTCAGTATATCGGGGCCGCCGATATCAAAATCTCTGTTAAAGCATTCATCTACTAACATTGATTTAGAGAGATAGAAAAGAACATCTCTGATGGCAATAGGTTGACATCTTTTACGCATAAAAGGCGGGATTCCCATCATAGGTAGTTTTTCTACCAGATCTCGAATAATCTCAAAAGAGGCACTTCCACTACCTATGACAATACCTGCATGAAAAACAGTCAGGGCATATTTACCCTTGCTGAGCTCAACTCTTGTATTTTTTCTGGAGGAGAGATGTCGTGAAAGATCATCTCCATGTTCAAAGCCACTGAGGTAGATTACCTGTTTGCAAGTGGTTTTGTCAAGTGCTTCGCGGAAATTTTTCGCAGAAATCAGTTCATCATTCTCAAAATGAGAAATAGATGCCGACATCGAGTGTATGAGATAAAATGCTACGTCAATATCAGTGGGAATGGTTTCCAGTCCCTTATTCGCCAGAAAGTCTCCTTCAAGGATGGTGATCTCCGGGTGTGTTTTGTATTCTGCAGGAAAACGTTGTTTATCCCTGACGATACAATATATCTGATTCCCACTATCTAATAATTCTGGAAGAAGGCGACCGCCTATATAGCCAGTTACGCCAGTAAGTAATATCTTCATTTTGTTTGATTATAATAGTAATCTGAATGAAAATAATAAGCACAGCTATGATGCTGTACGAATGATAATATAACAGATTTCCTTCGCAATGTATAAACAATAGTGTGTTAAAGCTTGTTTTGATTAGTGGGAAAATATTTTAATACTTTATAAACTATATGAAATGTGCGATAGATAAAGCTGAAGATCGTGGTCATGCATCGTATGACTGGCTCGAAACATACCATACATTTAGCTTCGCAGGCTATTATAATCCGAACAAAATTCATTTTGGTGCCTTACGAGTGCTGAATGATGATAAAGTGATGCCACACAAAGGGTTTGGTATGCACAAGCATGAGAATATGGAAATAATCTCAATACCCTTGCTGGGTCATCTGAAACATCAGGATAGCATGGGGAATGTTGAGATTCTTACTCCGGGTGTCATTCAGGTGATGAGTGCAGGATCGGGGATCATGCATGCAGAATATAATGACAGTGAGGTTGAAAATGTTGAGTTTTTGCAAATCTGGATTCTACCAAAAAGTGAAAATACAAAACCCACCTATAATAATTATGACCTGAAAGATCTTCTTCATAAAAACAGAATGACCACTATTGTTGCTCCGGATCATTCCGCTTTGGCAATGGTCAATCAGAATGCCTGGGTGACTATAGGATTTCAAGATAAGGGAGAAGATTATCACTATAAGCTCCATGGCAAAAATATGGGTGTATATGTCTTTGTTATCCATGGTCATATTGAAATTGAAAATCAATCACTCTCAGCACGTGATGGGATAAGTATTAATGAAACAGAGGAATTCATTATCTCGGTAAAAGATAATTCTTACCTCCTGGTGATTGAAGTTCCGATGATTGAATTGAAATAAATTCAATATAGGGATAACGATAAGATATTTCTTTAGAAGTCAAATATTAGAACTTAATCATACAAATTAGTTTTTCATGTAAAGTGAAAGGACCCGTTCTTGTGAAAGACCGGGTCCTTTATTTTTATCACCATCCTCCGCCTAAGGCTTTGTAAAGAGAGGAGGTTGCCATTTTTTCGTTAAGCAGGGCATTGTTAAGACTGATTTCGGCATCAAGCAGACTACGTTGAGCATCAAGTACATCCATATAGCTAATCACTCCATTGATATACTGTAGATTAGCCAGTTCAAGATAGCTGCGGGCTGCATTCTCACTTTTTTGCCTCGACTCCCGAATCTCTTTAGATTTCTGAACAGAGATTAGAGCAATGTTGACTTCTTTGAATGCTTCCAGCACTTTCTTCTCATAAGATAGAAGAGCTTGGTCCATTTTGGCTTGTGAACGCTTCCAGTTCGCTCTGTTTTTTCCAAACGAAAAAAGAGGAGAGATCAATCCGCCGCCGATATTCCATAATGGTGACTTTATAAAATTAGACAGATCTCCGCTTTCAAGTCCTCCTTCAGATGTCAGAGATATCGATGGAAACATAGATGTGTAGGCAACACCCACATTTGCATGAGCTTCTTTCAGTGTGTATTCAGCCTCACGGATATCCGGACGGCGTTGGAGCAATTGTGATGGTAAGCCAACCGGAATATTTACAGGTGTAGCATGTATCCGATCTGATCTTGTAAGTGAGCCATCGTCAAATTTCCCAAGAATAAGAGCCATTTCACTCTCCTTTACCCGAATCTTGTATTCCAGGGAAGGAATAAGAGTCTCGGTTTTTGCGAGCTCAGCTTCTGCCTGTTTAAGTGCAGTTTCGGAGGTTAATCCACCTTCAAAACGAAGTTTAGCCAGCCTCACCGCTTCCTTACGCGCATTTGTCGTATGTTTTACAATCGAATACTCTTTATCTAGCGCTATCAATTCATAGTAGGTTTGAACTACCTGAGCTATGATCGAAACCTGCAAGGCTCTTTGAGCTTCAACGGTCTGAAGTAATTTAGCCTTAGCTCCATCATTTGCCCATCGAAGCTTACCCCAAAGGTCGAGTTCCCAGGCAAATGTTGCTTTAGCTCCAAAGGTATCGTCCGTTTCATCCTTTGTTCCTTCACGTTCCCCTTCAAGCTGAATATTCAGGGAAGGAAGCATAGAGGCAAAAGCGATCTTCTTTCCCTGATTAAATTCACGAATAACAGCTTCAGCCTTTAGCAGATCTTTGTTGTTTTCGAGAGCTTCAGAGATGAAGTTTCTCAATTGCGGGTCAGTGTATAACTCCCACCACTTCAAATCAGCCACAGTCGAAGAATCTTCCGGGACGTTTCCCTCGATTCTTTCCGGTAATCTGATTTCCGGAGTACTGAAACTCTTGCCTACTTTACAGGAGGTCAGAGCTGAAGCACCGATAAGAACTATCCATATATATTTTTTACACATTGCTTTTTCTGTTAAGTCGTTTCTTGAAGTAATCTTTGAACCGGTAAACCATAATAAAGAAGAATGGTACCAGTACGATTCCTAAAGTGATAGCCACAAGCATTCCGAAGAATACCCCTGTTCCTATTGAATGTCTTCCCGCACTACCCGGTCCTGAAGCTATTACCATCGGTAACATACCCAAGACAAATGCAAGAGAAGTCATTACAATGGGGCGGAAACGCATTTTAGCAGCTTCAATAGCAGCCTGTGTAAGTTCCATCCCCGCTTCCGTTTTCTCTTTGGCAAACTCAACAATAAGAATGGCATTCTTTGCAGCCAGTCCAATGAGGGTTACAAGTCCAATCTGAAAATAGATGTTGTTTTCCAATCCGGTAACCCAAATTCCAAGGTAAGCACCTAAGGCAGCTACCGGTAAGGAAAGCAGAACAGCAGCAGGAACCAGCCAGCTTTCGTATTGAGCAGCCAGGAATAAGAAAACAAATAGGAATACCAGTGCGATAATCATTCCCATCTGACCTCCTGCTTTCTTCTCCTGGTAGGATAGACCACTCCATTCGATCTGAATATTATCCGGTAAATGTTCGCTTGCGATACGCTCCATAGTAGTCATTGCATCACCCGAGCTGAATCCCTTTGAAGGTGTACCGCGCATGACAGCAGAGGTAAACATATTGAATCGTTTAATCGTTCCGGGTCCGGTTGAATAACTGGTTGTACCAAGAGCTGTCAACGGAACCATTGAACCGTTGTTTGCCTGTACAAAGAACATTCCCAGATTGTCCGGACGTGATCGATACTGCCCTTCCGCCTGAATGTAAACCTTGTAGATACGATTGAAAAGGTTGAAGTCGTTCACATAAACGGAACCCAAATATGATTTCATCGTTGAGAAGATATCAGACATCGGGATTCCTAAGAATTTTGCTTTGTCTCTGTCTACGTCAAAATAGAGCTGAGGAATTTCTGATTGTAATTCAGAAGAGATTTCAGCAATAGCTTTCTCTTTTTCAGCGTAGAATAACAATGTGTCAGCTGCGGCTACAAGTTCATCAAATGTAGCTCCGCTTCGCGCTTGAAGCTGAAGTTCAAATCCCCCTGAAGAGCCAAGACCGGGAATTACCGGAGGTTTGCCGAAATAGCATTTGGCTTCAGGATATTGGAAAAACTCTGCACGGGCATCTTCAATTACTTTGTTTACATCGTATCCATTACTTTCTCTTTCTGCCCAGTCTTTTAGAATAACCGTGAGACTTGCACGAGCTTGGTTCGTACCTACTTTTGGACTCGAGCCAATTACATTCTGAACGTTTGCAACGGCAGGATGTGATATCAGATAAGCGATTGCCCGATCTGTAACTTCCCGAGAACGCGATAGGGTAGCCCCTTCCGGAAGTTCTATTTCAACAGAGAACACTCCCTGATCTTCTTCAGGGATAAAGCTGGTTGGTATAATTTTGTTTAATACAAAGATGGCAATCAGTACGATACCAAAGCCTACCCAAACCCTCTTAGATTTACGGATGACACGTTGAAGTATCTTCACGTAGGTATTGTTCCCCTTGTCCAGTGTTGTATTGATAAACCGGAATACTTTGTTTTTATTTCCATTGCCAGAGGGTTTCAATATAATAGCACACATTGCCGGGCTCAAAGTCAGAGCCACCACTGTGGAGATTAATACAGAAACAACAATAGTTATAGAAAACTGTCTGTAAAGCTGGCCGGTGATTCCGTCCAGAAAACTTACAGGCACAAACACAGCTGCCAGTACAAGTGATGTTGCAATTAAAGCACCAGAGAGTCCTTTCATCGCTTTGTGAGTTGCTTCTCTTGCCGAGAGATTCTCCTCTTCCATGAGTCTTTCTACACTCTC
>JBOFXU010000096.1:0-2945 GCA_051654305.1 Bacteroidales bacterium
AAAAAGCGTTATTCCCAGAAAGGAATAACGCTTTTTTCAGTTATCATAAATTCAAGCCAAATAAGCGAATTGCTCAATCAGCTATGACTCTAAGCCTTTTTTACTTCGTTACGTGAATCATCAATGGATTATTCACTAACTCTTCGTGAGAAATACGATATTTTCCGTACTTCTTACCACCCAGCTCAATTTTGTTGATTCGATTTGATTCCGGTGTTTCACGCTTCGTTTGAATAAGCAACTCATTCTTTTTGTAGAACTTCGGATCTAATTTAATTTTCACCTCATCAAACACAGGGGTAGTCAACGTATAATACGGTGATCCCGGACAGTCCGGATAGAATCCCATCATACTGAATAGAGCCCATGCCGACATTGTTCCTGTATCATCATTACCCGGAATACCATCTGGTGTATTCTTGAAGTGTTCTTTCAACAATCGAGTCACATGATCCTGTGTACGCCACTCTTCCCCCGGAAAGTAACTAAACAAATATGGATACGCAATATCAGGCTCATTGGCAGGATCATAATTCTTCTGATCAAATACGCCCTGAAGTTTAGATACAAAATTCTTCTTCCCTCCCATTAGTTTTGCTAATCCATCTACATCGTGAGGTACATAGAATGTATAATTCCACGCATTTCCCTCATGAAAACCTGGACTTGGCTCAAAATTTTCGCCTTGTTTCGGATTAAACGGCTCATAGAAAGTTCCATCCGGCAACTTCGGACGTAAGGTTCCAAACTCTTTACAGTAGTATTTTTTATAGTTAAGAGAGCGCTTGTGAAACAGTTTCGCATCCTCTTTTTTACCCAATGCTTCTGCAAATTCAGCCAGAGCATGGTCTGCAATATAATATTCAAGAGCATGAGAGACTGAATTATCATATTTCTCACGATAAGCTACATATCCGAGATTTGTATAATCATCATTATCCGGTCTCATCAGATTCTTTGCTCCTGGTGAAGTCGCTGACTTGTACATTGCTTCGTAAGCTGCATCCACGTCAAAATTGCGCAATCCTTTCATCCAGGAGTCAACAATTACAGGAATACTCGGATCTCCTTCCATCGTGAGGGTTTCTCTTCCGAAAAGCTCCCATTTTGGCAACCATCCATGCTCTTTGTACATATCTACCATAGTACGCAGCATCATCTCCTGCTTCTCCGGATATACCAGTGTGAGCAACTGATGTACATTTCGGTAAGTATCCCACAACGAATATACAGTATATCGGTCACCCGAAGTTGTTAGAATATCTCCGCCTTCCATCGATGGATACTGACCATTTACATCCTGAAGAATATTCGGATGGATAAGAATGTGATAAAGAGAACTGTAGAATACAGACTTCTGATCTTCTGTACCCCCCTTCACCTGTATCCGGCTCAAATCATCATTCCATTTTGAGCGAGCATCAGCACGTACCTGATCAAAGTTAAATCCGGTTTGTTCTTTATCCAGATTCAATCGAGCATTCTCGATCGACACAAAAGAAACTCCCATCTGAACTTCCACTACACTCTCCTGGTCTGAATCGAAAGAGAAATAACATCCGATATCATCCCCGGCAATATGTCTCGTATATTTTGTATAGAGTTTATACTGTCCGTTATCTTTATCCCATTCGGCCTCTACGCCAGTCATCGGACGTTGCATTTTCCAGTATCCCGAACGAGTCGGTTTTTTATTGATACGCATAACGAAATAGATCGGAAAAACCGCCTGAGGTACGTAACAAAACGACCCAAGAAGCTTCATACCCTCTACTTCTGTTTCGCTCACTTTACGCATAAATGCTCCCGATTCATTGGTCAACCCTTCTCCCAGATTCAACAGAATATGGTTTTCTCCTTTTGGAAACGTGAAACGGGTAATCCCTGTACGAGGAGTTGCCGAAACTTCTGTCTTGATATTGTATCTGGTCAGATGGTTGGTATAATATCCCGGAGACGCCTGCTCCTGAGTATACGCACTACCATACTTTTTATAATCTACCTCAAGACGACCGGAAGTAGGCATCAACAATAAAGAACCCATATCAGGGCAACCTACACCACTCAGATTCACGTGAGAATAGCCCGTAAAAACTGAATTTTTAAAATCGTAAGGAGTCGACCACCAGCGGGAATCCTTATCGAACTTATTATCCGATGACCCCATAACATTGAAAGGCACAACAGACATCAGCCCATTAGGACAAACAGCTCCCGGATTTGTCGTTCCATAGTTTGTAGTACCTATGAAAGGATTTACATAGTCAACGGGCTCTTTGGCTTGTAAATAACAAGCTACAAAGAAAACAGACAAAGAGATAATGAATTTTTTCATTTTTATGTAGATAAATTTCAACAACATGGATTCTATTTCAGCACTCTTTTCTTACTAAAACACTATATCACAAGTGATTTATCTCGTATAAAAAGATCCGACAGGTATAATATAAGCCTAAACATTTTAAATCTACGGGTACATGCAAAAAACAGAATGCATACAAAGATACGTTTTTTTCACTTAAAATACCATTCATTTGTACCGCTAATTCACTCGATCTCTACGTTTTTTCAATACACCAAAAAGTTAAAAAAACCTATCTACCTCAGTTGTCCTCACTTTACCTCAGTTGTCCTCATTCACCCCTCCTCCATTTCGTATATTTGCAGGACTTGACGAAGGGGTAAAATATTTGGAAAAGTTCATTTAAATCAACGCGCCCGTTCATACGTATGAACGCAAACGTTCATTTAAATGAAAATATATTTTCAAACGTATCAACCGGCACGTTGATACGTTTGAACTTTTGGGTTAATACGAACGAAAATTGCGATTGCTCCTTCTTTCCGGGAGGAAGGGACAATCGCAAGAAGTAAGGCGTGAGTATAAACAATGAAATATAAAAGTTATGGTGGATAAAAAAATGGCGAAAGAGCTGCACGACGGC
>JBOFXU010000097.1:0-9162 GCA_051654305.1 Bacteroidales bacterium
ACGCAAACGTTCATTTAAATGAAAATATATTTTCAAACGTATAAACCGGCGCGTTCATTTAAATGAACTTTCAGGCTGATACGTATGAATTTTGTAATTGGAACATTAGAAAAAACCGAAGCCTAAAAAGTTAGTATTCGTTGTTTCGTATGCTTATAAACAAAAAAAACCGGAGACAGAATTACTTCTGCTCCGGAATTTTCAGTTCTCAATTATTTATAATATATAACGGTTAAGCAAGAATGGCAGCTGTATCTGATGCAATCATATACTCTTCATCCGTCGGAATCACAACAACTTTCACTTTTGATTCCGGCTTGCTTAACAATGCTTCTTCTCCACGTAAACCATCGTTGATTTCAGCATCGAATTCAATACCCATGTATTCCATGTCTGTACAAACATATTTACGAGTCGTACATTGGTTTTCGCCAATACCACCAGTAAACACGATGATATCTACTCCACCAAGGGCAGCAGCATAAGCTCCTACATATTTTTTAATGCGATAGTCAAACATTTCAAGTGCCAGTTTTGCACGTTCGTTGCCCTGCTCAATAGCAGCACCAATCTCGCGCATATCTGAAGACACGCCTGAAATGCCGTTTACGCCTGATTGTTTGTTTACCAGGTTAGAGATCCCTGCTGCATTAAGTCCTTCTTTTTCCATAAGGAAAGTAAGTACACCTGCATCAACATCTCCTGAACGGGTACCCATCATCAAACCTTCCACCGGAGTGAATCCCATAGAGGTATCCACACTTTTACCGTTTTTGATAGCTGCGATAGACGCACCGTTACCAATGTGGCAAGTAATGATTTTCTGGTCTTCGTAGTTTACGCCAAGGAACTCACATGCACGTTTTGAAACGTATCTGTGGCTGGTTCCGTGGAAACCGTAACGACGAATAGCATGCTTTTCATACATCTCGTAAGGGATGCCATACAAATAAGCATGTTGAGGCATAGTCTGGTGGAAAGCAGTGTCGAATACACCAACCTGAGGAATTTCCGGCATCAACTCCTTCACGGCGTAGATCCCTTTCAGGTTTGGCGGATTGTGTAGCGGAGCGACATCGATACATTCAACCATTTTCTCGATTACCTCGTCAGTAATCAATACACTTGAGTTGAATTTCTCACCGCCGTGAACTACACGGTGACCCACCGCATCAATCTCACTCAAAGATTGAATACAGCCGTTATCAGCGCTTACAAGTACATCAAGAATCAACTGAACAGCCTTTTGGTGTTCCATGATTTCATCCTCAATGACTACCTTTTGACCATCGGGTTTCGTCAGTTTAAGAAAAGAACCTTTCAGCCCGATTTTTTCGATTCCACCTTGAGCAAGCACTTCTTTCGAGTCCATATTAATGAACTTATATTTCAAAGAAGAACTCCCACAATTTAAAACTAATATCTTCATTTTGTATAGATGTTTCTTGAATAAGGATACACTGCCTTATGGCGGAGCAGTGTATCCATAATTTTTTTATTCGTTTATTTAGCGGCTTTAATACCAATAGCCTGATTGGCTGTGATCGCAACCATGGCGTAAACGTCCTCTACGGAACATCCGCGCGAAAGGTCATTGATAGGTGCTGCAATACCTTGCAGGATTGGACCAACAGCTTCAGCGCCAGCTAAACGTTGAACAAGTTTATAGGAGATATTACCTACTTCTAAGGTTGGGAATACAAGTACATTTGCATGTCCTGCAATAGCACTTCCCGGAGCTTTGCTCTGTCCTACAGCAGGAACAAGAGCGGCATCGGCCTGAAGTTCACCTTCGATTTGAAGCGAAGGATCCATTTCCTGTGCCAGACGCGTTGCTTCAACGACCTTGTCTACCATTTCGTGCTTCGCACTTCCTTTTGTAGAGAAGCTCAGCATGGCAATTTTAGGTTCGAAACCAGCAATAGCGCGTGTCGTATGCCCTGTAGCTACAGCAATCTGAGCTAACTCAGCAGCATTCGGGTTGGGATGAACTGCACAATCGGCAAAAACCATCACGCCTTCGTGACCCCATTGTTTATCGTTCATAAACATAAGGAATGCTCCCGAAACGACACTGATGCCTGGTAATGTTTTTACAATCTGGAAAGCCGGACGAAGTACGTTACCTGTCGTGTTTTGTGCACCGGCAACCTCACCATCAGCATCTCCGTTTTTAATCATTAAACAGGCCAGATATAATGGATCAATCACAAGTTTTGACGCTTGCTCAATGGTCATACCTTTGCTTTTACGTAGCTCAAAAAGAAGTTCTGTATAGACTTCTTTCTTCTCATGATTTAGAGGATCTACGATAGTCGCTTTAGAAACATGGTTTAACCCATTTTTCTGAGCCAAAGCGGCGATCTCATCAGGATTACCGATTAGGATAATCTTTGCAATACCATCTGCAATAAGTTTGTCTGCAGCTATAAGGGTACGTTCTTCCGTCCCCTCAGGCAGCACGATGCGCTGTTGATCTGCTTTCGCTCGTGCATAGATCTGATTCATTATGTCCATCGTATATATCTGTTTATTCAGTCGATATTTCTAATAGAATGACAAACGGACGAACCATGTACGTTATCACATACAATTTGTCCTGAAATCCGTTTTCGGTGCAAAAATAGTAATTTTGCAATATTGAGATAGCAATTTTAGGTAAAAAAAATCATCTTAAGATTGCAAAAAGGGCATTAAAAGTGTTATCCGATGTAATAATTTGCCATTTACATAACAAATATTACTATACATAGAAGAAACTTTCTACATCGATAATGTTTTTTCGAAAATTACACATCATTTTGCAGAGGGAACATTTCTTATTTCTACCTTTGAGATAAGATTTAGTCAAACGGATGCCGACTGTTGTTATAACACGCTTAGATAAAAGGTTGTTCTTTTAGAGTGGGGTGAAAATAGGGCATCATATATATAACAAAATATAATATTACCTATAACGAAACAGGGTATGATTAATTTCCTGGATTTAAAGAATATAAATGCCATTGACGAGCTTATGCTTATTGAGGCGGCTACGGAGGTGATCCGCTCGGGACAATACCTCCTCGGAGAGCAGACGAAACGCTTCGAAACTTCTTATGCGGAATTTATCGGAACACGTCACGCTATTGCATGCGGAAATGGACTGGATGCGCTGCGACTGATTATACGTGCATGGAAGGAGCTGGGGAAAGTGAAGGAGGGGGATGAGATCATCGTTCCGGCGAACACCTATATTGCGTCTGTACTGGCAATTTCCGAAAACGGACTAATACCTGTGCTGGCAGAACCAGAGTTACTGAGCTATAATCTGGACCCACAAAGAATAGAAACATTGATCTCTCCTAAAACAAAAGCAATTATGCCGGTACACCTCTACGGAAGTGCTGCCGCGATGGATGAGATTATGGAACTGGCCACCAAGCATAATTTACTGGTGATAGAGGACAATGCTCAGGCAGTGGGAGCCCGAATGCTCTCTTCGGGTAAAAGAACCGGAAGTATTGGCCATGCTGCAGGACACAGCTTCTATCCGGGTAAAAACCTCGGGGCACTTGGTGATGCAGGAGCTGTCACAACGGATGACGACGAATTGGCGGAATGTATTCGCGCGTTGGCCAACTACGGTTCAGACGTGAAATACTACAATCGCTACCAGGGGTTGAATAGTCGTATGGATGAAATTCAGGCGGCTTTTCTAAACGTAAAGCTACAACACATTGACAAGGATAACGAGATGCGCCGGGAGATCGCGCACAGATACACAAATGGAATCTGCCATCCATCGATTACGACTCCAGAAGCGACGAACGGTGAAAACCATGTTTACCATTTGTATGTGATCCGGACAGAAGCCCGCGATGCTTTGCGAGATTTTTTGCTTGATAAAGGGATACAGACACTGATTCACTATCCCGTGCCTCCTCACCGCCAGCAGTGCTACAGCGAGTTGCAAAAATGGAACTTACCCATTACAGAAAAGCTAAGTAAAGAAATTTTATCTCTTCCGATCTCTCCTGTAATGAACCGATCTGATATTGACTATGTTATTAATACAGTAAACTGCTTTACACAAAGCAGGGTACACAAAAACACGACTCTATGACACAACACAAACATCCTGAGAATGACGATAAATACATCGGACTAACTGTGAATGAAGGTGTTTACTCGCCGCCCACTGTAAATCCGTACTTAAATAGAAAAAAAAGAAAGAAATATACAGCGGACGAATATGTAGATGGTATACTGAAAGGTGACATTACAATTTTGAGTCAGGCGGTAACTCTCGTAGAGAGTGCTAATTACGAACACCAGAAAATTGCTCAGGAGGTAATTGAGAAATGCCTTCCGCATTCTGGTAAAAGTGTTCGGGTAGGAATTACCGGAGTTCCGGGTGCCGGAAAGAGCACATCGATTGACACCTTCGGGATGCACCTCATTGGTCAGGGTAAAAAGCTGGCCGTGCTGGCTATCGATCCAAGCAGCGAACGCTCTAAAGGGAGTATTCTTGGCGACAAGACCCGTATGGAGCAACTTTCGATTCAGAAAAATGCATTTATTCGCCCCTCTCCTTCAGCTGGCTCCCTGGGTGGTGTGGCACGTAAGACGCGTGAAACAATTATCCTTTGCGAAGCTGCCGGATTTGATACAATTTTTGTGGAAACAGTTGGGGTCGGACAAAGCGAAACTGCAGTTCACTCCATGGTAGATTTCTTTATGTTACTGCAGGTTCCAAACACGGGCGATGAACTCCAGGGAATCAAACGCGGCATTATGGAGATGGCGGACGGAATCGTTATCAATAAAGCGGACGGAACAAATATCGATAAAGCGAAACTGGCTCAGGGTCAGTTCCGCAATGCTTTGCACTTGTTCCCGGCTACAGACTCCGGCTGGAAACCGCAGGTACTGACTTACTCGGGGTACTACGGATTTGGGATTGAGGAGATCTGGAAAATGGTTTACGAATATATCGATTACACAAGCAATAGTGGTTATTTTGAGTTTAAGAGAAACGAGCAATCCAAATATTGGATGTATGAATCAATTAATGAAAAACTCCGCGAAAGCTTTTACCGTAATCCTCATATACACAGGGTTCTTCAGGAAAAAGAACAAAAAGTCCTGAAGGCGGAGCTTAGTTCCTTTATAGCAGCAAAAGAGATGCTGGATATGTATTTCAACGAGTTGGATAAGGCCAACCACAAACCTTAACGTTTTAAATCTTAACTATTATGTCTAACAACAATGCTTCATTGCTTGCTTTCCTACTTGGATTAGGATTGGGAGCTGCCGTGATTTACTTTATCAAATCAGAAAAAGGTGAAAATGCACGCAAAAAAGTTTCTGACTTTTTAGAATCAAAAGGTATTCATCTTTCGGCTGACGAATTGAATGAATTTATCGGTCAGATGAAAAATAAATATCTGAAAAAAGATTGCAACTGCGAACAACCAGACTGCGATTGCCCCGAATCTCCCGATAAAGCATTAGAGGCAAAATAAACGCGCAACATGGAAGAAAATGAAAAACACCATGAGCAGATTTTTCGAGATGTAAAGAATTACGCAGATTTACGCATGGACCTTCTCAAGCTGGATATTGTTGAGAAGGTCTCGCGTATTCTGTCTGTATTTCTCGTCTCCATTCTGGCTCTGTTACTACTGATTGCCGGAATGTTTTATGCGACTATGGCATTTGTCTATTGGTCTGAATCTGCTTTCGGGTCTCTGGTTCCCGGATTCGGAATTGTGACCCTCTTCTTTCTGATTCTGGCCGGATGCATCTACCTATTGAGAAACAAACTCTTTATTAATCCATTCGTCCGCATCTTCAGTAAAATATTTTTCGAACCCAATGAAATAACGAATGATGACAAAAAGACCGGAAAGGCATGATCGTTACATGCAGATTCGCGATCTGAACGAGCTAAGGTCAGAGAAAATGAAGCTTCGCGCAATTGTGACCCGACAGGAGGGTGTTCTTAAAACAGACTATCACATCGTGTCCAACAAGTTGAGCTTTCTCTCCATGTTCTTCTCGGCCGGAAAATCCATCGTTCAGTCTTTCTCCATTTTTAATGGGCTAAGAATGGGGATGAAGGTATTTTCGTTTCTTTTTCCTTCCGGAAAAAAGAAGCGTAACGAATAATTTGCCTAAACTTGACGGAAGTTGTAGCTTTACATCCGATTAATATAGTAACACTCAATGAAAGATTTAATTATATCTCATGCTCAAACCGAAAAAACAGTTTTAGTGGGTATCATTACTCCGGACCAGAATGAGCGAAAAGCCCGGGAATATCTCGACGAACTGGCTTTTTTGGCTGAAACGGCAGGAGCTGAACCGGTAAAACAGTTTTTTCAACGTCTGGATTACCCGAACTCAACAACGTTTGTCGGTACTGGTAAGCTGCAAGAGATCAAAAATTATGTAGATGAGAACGAAATCGGGATGGTGATCTTTGACGATGACCTTTCACCGAAACAGCTGCGTAATATTGAAAACGAATTGCAAGTAAAAATTCTGGACCGTACCAGTCTTATCCTCGATATCTTTGCCAAACGTGCTCAGACGGCTCACGCAAAGACTCAGGTAGAACTGGCCCAGTATCAGTATTTACTTCCTCGTCTGACTCGTTTATGGACTCACCTTGAGCGTCAGCGCGGGGGTATCGGGATGCGTGGACCGGGGGAAACTCAGATTGAAACTGACCGCCGTATTATTCTCGATAAGATCTCTAAACTAAAAGAAGATCTTAAAAAGATTGACAAACAAAAATCAACGCAGCGCAAGAATCGTGGCCGCATGGTGCGTGTTGCGCTTGTAGGTTATACCAACGTGGGTAAGTCAACAATGATGAATCTTTTGAGTAAATCGGATGTTTTCGCAGAAAATAAACTTTTTGCCACGCTGGACACAACAGTCAGAAAGGTGATTATTGACAATCTTCCTTTTCTCTTGTCAGACACTGTTGGGTTTATCCGTAAACTACCAACACACCTTGTAGAATCCTTCAAATCGACACTGGATGAAGTGCGCGAAGCGGACCTTCTGATTCATGTTGTGGATATTTCTCATCCGGGATTTGAAGAACAATTTGAAGTGGTGAATAAGACATTGAACGAAACCTGCGATGCAGCGGATAAACCGATGATTGTAGTTTTCAATAAAATTGATGCCTACCAGCACGTAGAAAAAGAGGAGGATGACTTGTCCCCTGTTACTCAGGAGAACATTACTCTGGAGGAGCTGCAAAGCACCTGGATGAACAAACTTCACGGGGACTGCATGTTTATCTCTGCCCGAAACAAAACGAATGTAGATGATCTGCGTGAGTTAATGTATTCAAGAATTAAAGAGATTCACGTTGCACGATTTCCTTACAACGATTTCTTATATCTGAATTACGATGAGGGTACAGAAGAATAAAAACTTTACTCCTTCATATAAAAAGAGAAGAGCATCAGAAAATTCTGATGCTCTTCTCTTTTGTATTAAAATGAATATCCAAGTCCGACTAACAAAGATATCGTTGAATCAAATTTTCGAAAAGAACCAATTTGATCAAACTTTTCATTCCAGAAGTTGACTTTGAACTCTGTATTCAGATGAAATGCCGATGAAAACCGGTAATCAAGAATCAAACCTGTACTGGCGCCATAGATAAACGAATAGTTCTGATCTTGCTGTGACATACCAACATTCACACCTGTACTCCAATACATTTTCAACGCTTTCTCGAAGTTGTAGCGGCCAAGCAGCGTATAGTAATACTGAGCCCCGGCACTGTAACTCAAGATCTGGTTATTCAGATCTTCAACCTTCTGCAAATCACCTCCCTGAAAAGAAAAATTCATTCCAAATCCCGAAATATTATTCACAAACCTTACCCAATCTAATGAAGCAGAGATCCCATTGCGATAATAGGGGCTTTCTGATTCCAATTCATTAGTCGGGAATAACATAAATCCACCCTTGATGGTCAACAAATTGTTATCCATATTACTGGTGAGTTTCTTTATCTTCGGCTTATTCTGCAAGAGGTATTGAGTCGCATCAAAATCATGCTTTTGATCAACAATCTGACTTGAGACGGAAAGAGTTAAAAGCAAAAAGAAGAAAGAGAGAATTATCCTTTTCATAAACATTCTTTTTTTATAATAGATCATTAATATCTGAATCTTTAATCGCCTTTTCTTTCAATGAAGGATCCAAGGCTATTGCCTTTTTGAGAAACTCTAATGCTTCATTAATTTTATTAAGGCGGTTTGAACAGATAGCTTTTACATAAAACTCTTCCGCTGTGCCTGTATTCAGTTTCATTACTTCTCTGTAGGCCAGCTCATTATTTCTGACTCTCAACAGTAAAAGAACTTTATTCAGGCAGTTCTGGTTGTCTAATAGCTTAAGTGCTTGTCCATATTTACCGTCATTCACAGCAAGTACCGCCTTCAGATAATTTGCATTATCGTCTGATCCCAGATTCTTGCTCACCTCTTTTGCCGTTTCATAATCATTAAATGCCAAAAGAGTTAGAATTTGATTGATATAGACCCCTTGAGGTTCTCCCTGCTTCATCGAACGTTCTGAAAGAATCTTCGAGTCAGGTTTACCTAAAAGTAAATTATATGCACTTAGATTAATTGCTGCCCAAACTGAATTCGGATGAGCTTTCAGCATATTCGAAAGAAATGCCACTCGCTTTTCATTTTCTTGTCTTTCAGTTGACACTAAAGATGCATTTTTGAAATCCAGATTATATTTTCTCCAATATTCGTACTCTGTATAGTTCAATGAACGTTTACTGAACAAATCAAGAATTTCGGCATCTGTAGCCACACGGTTGACAGAGTAAGTCAGGAAGTACTGAGTACGTCGAAGAACTGGCAGATATGTCTCGGCAAGTAAACCATAATAAGGTTGCTTACGGAACTCTGCCGACAAACGATCGAAATTATTTCCATGTTTGCTGATCAGTTTATCCATCGAAGCTGCTTCTTCAGGATAGTCAACACGAACAAGATCGGCCACTTCCTTCCAGGTCGCCACCTCCCCAACAGTCGATTTCTTCATTGTTTTTCTCGTTTCTGGCGTCAGTTTTGAGATCAGATAGTTCATCGATGCTTCCATACGCTGTTTTGAAAGAGCTAAATTCTT
>JBOFXU010000098.1:0-13519 GCA_051654305.1 Bacteroidales bacterium
CGACCGTTTTAGAGGATATTGTCCGGATCAATATACAGAAGAAGAAATTGAAGAGTTTCGCGAGGTCCTCTACACATTGAAGAGTGAAGAAGTCGCCGGATGGGCACGCAGTTTGCAGTTGCGCTCGATTGAACTCCCTGATATTATTAAAGATGAAGTTTTACTGGTTGTAGGTGAAAGACGATTCCATGATTGAACTATTTAATTATACCTTTTTTCAAAATGCACTTATGGGGGCATTCCTTGTAAGCATCCTATGCGGTATTGTAGGAGCCTACATTGTAGTGCGTCGCTTAGTGTTTATCAGCGGAGGGATTACCCACGCATCGTTCGGCGGGCTGGGGCTCGGTTTTTTTCTGGGTTGGAATCCCATTCTAACCGCTTCTCTGTTTGCCATTTTCTCCGCATTCGGAGTCCAATGGCTTTCACGCCGCGAGGATGTCCGCGAAGATTCGGCAATCGCAGTTTTCTGGTCCTTTGGGATGGCTCTGGGTATTCTGTTTATCTTTCTTACCCCGGGATATATGCCCGGTATGACAGAGTTTCTTTTTGGTAATATACTGACCATCACACGCCCTGACCTTGCGGTATATCTGGGATTGACCGTTTCAGCATCCCTATTCTTCCTTTTCTTTTACCGAAGTATTCTCTATGTAGCATTTGATAGCGAATTTGCAAAGACACAGCATCTGCCGGTACGTTTTATTGAATATGCGATGATGTTTTTCATCGCACTCACGATTGTACTCAGTATTCGCCTCATTGGTATCGTATTACTGATGTCAATGCTGACCGTTCCGCAAATGACAGCCAACCTGTTTACAAAGAACTTCAGTAAAATGATTTTTCTTTCAGTACTATTTGCTGTTGTAGCCAGTGTCACTGGACTTTTCCTCTCCTACCTGATGAATGTACCTTCGGGGGCATTAATAATCCTCGTATCGATTGCTATCTACAGTATCTGTAAAATTATCTATGGCATTCGTAAGCGACTAAACAAACACAACCAATGAGAATAAAGTACCTTCTGCTATTATTGCTTCTTATCCCTACTTTTTCCGGGTGCTCTACGAAAAAGAACACTTCGGTAAGTCGTGCGTATAATGAGCTGACAGCAAGGTACAATGTTTTCTATAATGCAAACGAAGGGTTCAAAAAAGGATTAAGCGAACTCGAACGAAACTACAAAGACGATTTCAGCCGTCTGATTGAAGTACATCCTGTTTACGGACTCAGTAATGGAGAGACTCCTGCAAATGTCCCGGGATTCGATATGACTCTTGAGAAATGTGAAAAGGCAGTACAACTTCATTCGATACGGGCTTTCCCTACGAGTGGAAAATACAGTTCGCGCAGAGCTCGCGAACAGGCAAAGATCGAAGAGTTCAATCCATTTATGCACCGGGTCTGGTTACTGATGGGAGAAGCTCAATTCTATAAAACCGATTTTCTCTCTTCGGTTTCTACATTTAGCTATATCACCAAGCATTTCCGCAATCTGCCGGAAGTTGTTTTTCAGGCACGCCTCTGGATGGCGCGTTGCTATCTGGCTATGGGATGGACTTTTGATGCTGAGAATACAATGAACCTTGTAAAAGGCATGACCGTACCCAAACCACTCACTCAGCTTTACCACACAGTCATGGCAGAGCTTTTGATCGAGAAACAACAATACGCAGACGCAATTCCCCACCTGAATCTGGCGGGAACAGGACTAAAAAGCAAAGTACAAAAATATCGGTTCGAGTTCCTAAAGGGTCAGATCTATGCCCATTTGGGCAATCTTGCCAAAGCCAATGAGGCGTACCAGAAAGTCATTCGGAAGAACCCGCCCTATACTGTGGCGTTCAATGCAAAGATCAAACAAACAGAGATTTTCACGGGTGGAAATACCGAAAAGAGCCTGAAAACATTGCATCGGATGGCGCGCGATCCTAAAAACAATGAGTATCTGGATCAGGTCTACTATGCCATCGGGAATGTATATCTCTCCCGAAAAGACTCGGCCAACGGACTAAAATATTATGCACTTGGCGTGGAGAAAAGCGAACGAAACGGAATTGAAAAAGCTATAGTTGCACTCAAACTTGCAGATATTTACTACGATAGACGTAAGTACAACGACGCTCAGCCATTCTACGCTACAGCCTCTTCGCTTTTACCCAAAGAGCATCCCGACTATCAGCGCGTAGCTGATCGTACAGAAATACTGAGCGATTTTGTCGTTCACTTCAATGAAGTTCACCTGCAAGATAGTCTTCAGCTTCTGGCAACTATGCCCGAAGCTGAACGCAACAAAGCCATTGAACGGGTGATTGCTGAAGTCATCCGCAAAGAAAAAGAAGAAGCTGCAGCCTCCTTGAAAGAAGAATTTGAATCAAAACGGGAAGAATATACTTCTGAAAATACCCCTGAGAATAATATCGTTACCCCTCCTATCGTTGGGAACGATAAATCGTGGTATTTCTACAATAAACCACTGATCGAGCAGGGAAAAGCTCAGTTTAAGCGTGCCTGGGGAAACCGGAAACTCGAAGATGACTGGCGTCGCCGAAGTAAAAGCAACTTTATTTTCGACCAAAACAATACGGAGAATGAGGAGCTACTTGCTCAGAGTGATTCTGATTCAAAAGAATCCATAGAGAGCAAGAGCGATACTCTCTCGCAACAGGACTCCAATAACCCAAAAGAGATAGCCTTCTATCTGCCTCAGATTCCATTTTCTGCCGAGGCAAAAGCAGAATCCGATAAGCTGATTCAAGAGGGACTTTTCCAGATGGGATCCATCTACAAAAACAGACTCGAAGATTACCCGGCAGCTCTGCGCACATTCGAAGAGTTGTTGCGTCGTTTCCCGAATTATGCTGACCGGCTCAAAGTCTGGTATGAAGAGTATCTCATGTATATGCGAGATGCAAATCAGCCGATGGCAGAGATCTTTCGCAAGCAGATCCTGAAAGAGTATCCGGACAGCGATATGGCTAAAGTCGTAAGCGATCCGAATTACGTAGCCAACTTTCTGAAGGGGCTCGAAGAAGAAGAAAAATTGTATCAGGTTACTTACGAAGCATACACGAAAGGTGATATGAAGATTGTACACGATCATTTTACGATCGCCTCAACGAAATTTCCGCTCTCGAAGCTGATGCCGAAATTTAAGTTCCTGAATGCACTCTCATTCCTGGCAGCTGGAGAAACGGCCGCTTTCAAAGAAGCTATGCGTGAGCTTGTCGATCAATATCCGAATGAAGAGTTGGCACAGATTGCAGGAGGAATGCTAAAAGGAATTGCTGAAGGCCGAGATCTCAACGCTACCGGTCGGGTAAGTACCGGTGACATCTGGAACCGTCCGTTATTTGGTGATTCAACTGCAACGGAAAGACCTGGTGCAGATTCGCTCTCATTTGTTGCAGATCCGCTCTCACCTCATCGTCTTCTTTTTATTTTTAAATCGAACGAAGAGCATAAGAACGAACTGATCTACGATCTGGCCCGTTTTAATTTCAGGAACTTTATTGTCAGAGAGTACGATATTGAAGCAACAACGACTGCAGATGCTGATATAGTAACTGTGAGATCTTACCCGTCACTGAATGAACTCTTGTTCTATGAAAATCTGATGCGGAAGGATTTTGGATTTATGACACATCTGCCTCCGGGAACACGGATTGTTGCTATTTCTGATCAGAACTATGAAATTCTGATGAAAGGCAAGTCGCTTCAGGAGTATGAGCAATTCTACGAAGAACAGGTGCTTAGCAAACAAGCTACCCCTTAAACGCTGAATTTCTGCTCAGAATCCGGAAAGCAATCAGAATCCTCAAACACAGCCACAACATTGTTTTTGAAATTAAACAAACTTTATGATTGCCGTTACAGCTGCAAATATCAGATCAACGTATATCTTTGCAGAGAAGAATAATTTACTCAGACAAAACAGAATTAACAACGAATATGGAATTAAAGATTAACAGCCTGGATAGCATTCAGGATACTGCCCGCGAATTTATCCGCGAGATGGGCGACTCTACAGTATTTGCTTTTCATGGCGAGATGGGTGCCGGTAAAACAACATTCATCAAAGCCATGTGTGAAGTGTTGGGTGTGCAAGATGTAATCAACAGTCCGACATTTGCGATTGTAAATGAATACCGCTCAGATATGACCGGCGAACTGATTTATCACTTCGATTTTTATCGGATCAATAAAATCGAAGAAGCCTATGACTTTGGGTATGAAGATTATTTCTTCAGCGGTTCTCTATGCTTTATCGAATGGCCTGAGAAGATCGAAGAACTTCTTCCGGGCGATGTTATTGATGTATATATTTCTGAAAATGAAGATGGCACACGTACTGTGAAGTGGGAAGCCTGATCAAAATTCAGCATAAAAAAAGGAGTATGAGACAATTTGATCTCATACTCCTTTTTTCTTATCTCTTTAGAACGGAACATCGTTACTTCCGCCGTTCATCCCAAAATTATTATTTGCTGGTGGAATATTCGCACCCGATGGAAAAGCCGGAGGATAATCATCTGTAGCCGAATTCATTTTCGACACGTAAGTTCCTCCACCTTGTACACCAAGAGCCGGATTGTTTGGCAATGGGATACGATCTTCGTTCACGTTCATAAACTTCGTGTACTCCCCGCGGAAGCGTAGTCTCACATCACCCACGGCACCATTACGGTGCTTAGCAATGATCAGCTCTGCCATGCCTCGCAAGTCATTCCCCTGTTCATCCTCATAAATCTTATAGTACTCCGGACGGTGAATAAAACATACCATATCGGCATCCTGCTCAATCGCACCCGATTCACGTAAGTCAGAAAGCTGAGGGCGCTTACTGTCTGCCACCGAAGTTCCTGTACGCGATTCCACACTACGATTCAACTGAGACAGGGCAATCACCGGAATATTTAACTCTTTGGCTAACCCTTTCAGAGAACGAGAGATCGTTGATACCTCCTGCTCACGGCTACCGATATTCATACCACTGGCATTCATCAGCTGAAGGTAGTCAATAATCAACACCTTCACCCCATGTTCCCGTACCAGACGGCGCGCTTTCGTACGAAGTTCAAACACCGACAAACTCGGGGTATCATCCACATAAATCGGAGCTCCTTCCAGCGACTGTATCTTATACATCAGTTGCTCCCACTCAATTTGAGAGAGCGAACCATTCTTAATTTTACTACTTTCCAACTCACAAACATTCGAGATCAAACGATTTACCAACTGCACGTTTGACATCTCCAGAGAGAACACAGCACATGGATTATTAAAATCAACAGCAATATTTTTAGCCATAGATAGAACGAAGGCCGTTTTACCCATCGCCGGACGTGCTGCAATAATAATTAAATCCGAATTTTGCCATCCCGAAGTCATCTTATCCAAATCATCAAAGCCTGTAGGCAGACCACTCAAACCATCTTTACGATTAGCAGCAATCTCCATATTCTGGATTGCCTCCTTGATAATCGGGCTAATCTGAGTAACATCCTTTTTCAGATTTCGCTGCGAGATTTCAAAAAGTTTCCCCTCCGCTTCCTGCATCAGGTCGTCCACATCATTCGTCTCGTCAAAGGCTTTTCCCTGAACAAATGAAGTAAACGAAATCAGTTCACGGGCAAGATACTTCTGAGCAATAATCCGGGCATGAAACTCC
Organism: Bacteroidales bacterium; assembly: GCA_051654305.1. Lineage (GTDB taxonomy): Bacteria > Bacteroidota > Bacteroidia > Bacteroidales > UBA7332 > UBA7332. The sequence goes on from JBOFXU010000098.1 coordinate 5,675, forward strand.
AAGTGACCAATAGAAGCTACTTTCGACGTCAGCTGAGTCACATAGAAAGGTCCTCCAACCTCTTCTATCTTTCCCGAGCGGCGAAGTTGTTCGGTCACCGTCAAGAAATCTACCGGTTGCTGGTGAAGAGCCAGTTGAACAATCGCTTCATAGATATACTGGTGTTCGGTCTTGTAAAAACTTTCCGGTTTAAGAATATCACTCACGATGGAGTAAGCATCTTTCTCCAGCATCAACGCTCCCAACACAACCTCTTCCAGATCGATCGCCTGAGGCTGAAGCAGTCCGAACTCTGCAGTTGCGGGTGCTTTACTCCTGTTTGAAGGAGGTCTTCGCGAAGTCCTTTGTTCCATAATATAGTATTTCTGATTTTTTCGTGTAAATGATTGTATCGACGATCCTCCAGAGTTTTCTTGAACTTATGAATCGAAAATAGCCCACAAAAGTAATCTTTTTTCTAATATTGCAATCAGCTTTATGCGGGGTATTGCACTCCGCATACTAAAGATTAAATCATGTAACCTTTTGAATATCGAATTATGATCTGTTTCCCAAATGCAAAAATCAATATAGGACTAAATATTGTATCCCGAAGAGAAGACGGGTATCACAATCTTGAAACGATTTTTTACCCTGTGGCTTTGGCTGATTCACTCGAAGTCATTCCGGCTTCTGAAGGTGAATCGACTACATTCGAGAATGCCGGGATCGAAGTAGACGGAGCATCAGACAGCAACCTTGTAATGAAGGCCTACCGGTTAATTGCAGCCGATTACGAGCTCCCTGCACTCAAAATATACTTGCGTAAAAACATTCCGTTTGGTGCCGGACTCGGAGGAGGTTCTGCCGACGCAGCTTTCATGATTAAGCTACTGAACACAAAATTTGATCTTCAGTTAACAGAAGAACAAATGGAGCAGTATGCCACCCGAATCGGTGCCGATGCACCATTTTTTATCCGCAACAAGCCTGTATTTGCAACTGGCATCGGTAATGAATTTCACCCGATCGACTTTTCACTCCGCGGATACCATCTGGCACTGATCAAACCGGATGTTGCCGTTTCAACGCCCGAAGCATACAGTCAGGTAAAACCTTGTGCTCCGGCAATCCCGATCACTGAAATCATAAAACGTCCGATCGAAGAGTGGAAAGAGCTCATGCACAATGATTTTGAAGACAGCGCATTTCCAAAGAAACCCGTTATAGCAGAAATCAAACAAGCACTATACGATGCCGGAGCCATCTACGCGTCTATGTCAGGATCTGGGTCCTCTGTTTTCGGAATATTCCGCGAAGAGGTTGATCTTTCAGCCCTGCAACAACAGTTTGATTGCTTCTGCTTCACAGCACCTTTTGAGTAACAACCTTTTGAGATTCGTGAAAATCAAAACCAATTTCGTATCTTTGAATTGGATTAATAGCAAAGTATGACAGAAATACATCAACTTCTAAAAAAATATTTTGGTTACGACTCTTTCCGACCTGGGCAAGAGGCGATTATTCGCCACATCCTGGCCGGAAAAGATGCACTTGTGCTTATGCCTACCGGTGGTGGTAAATCGATTTGTTACCAGATTCCCGCATTGGCTCTCAACGGTACAACCATCGTTATTTCGCCACTACTTTCGCTGATGAAGGATCAGGTTGACACGCTGCGCGAGAATGGAATCCTTGCCTGCGCCCTCAACAGTATGCAGTCAGACGAAGAAAACCGCCAGGTCCGTCAGCTTTGCATCGATGGTAAGGTAAAACTACTCTATATATCCCCCGAGAAGCTATTAGCCGAAATGGACTGGTTACTTCGTCAGATGCAAATTTCTCTGTTTGCCATCGACGAAGCGCACTGTATTTCGCAGTGGGGACACGACTTCCGACAGGAATACACCCGCCTGGCACAAATCAAAACGACTTATCCCAACACCCCTATAGTAGCACTTACTGCTACTGCGGATAAACTCACTCGTGAAGACATCCTCAGCCAGCTGGCATTGAAGGAGCCCGGTGTGTTTATCTCCTCATTCGACCGTCCAAACCTCAGTTTGCGAGTGGTGAAGGGAATGAACAAAAAGCAAAAACTGCAAGCTATCGTAGACTTTATCGACCGACATCCACGTCAGTCCGGTATCATCTACTGTATGAGTCGCCAGAAAACAGAAGATATGGCCCGAGATCTTCGCGAATTCGGAATCGAGACCGGTGTTTATCACGCAGGTATTCCGAACGAAGAGCGCGATTTCAACCAAAATCAGTTTCTGAATGACTCGGTGCAGGTGATGTGTGCAACAATTGCTTTCGGTATGGGTATTGACAAATCGAATGTTCGCTGGGTTATCCACTACAATCTCCCGAAAAGTATGGAATCGTACTATCAGGAGATCGGACGATCGGGGCGCGATGGTATGAAAGCGGATACACTATTATTCTACTCCCTCGGAGATCTGATTATGCTTTCGAAATTTGCCAATGAAAGCGGACAACGGGAACTGAATCTGGAGAAACTCACCCGCATGCAACAATATGCCGAGTCGGATATTTGTCGCCGCCGAGTACTACTTAGTTACTTTGGTGAAGAGATGGCTGCGGATTGTGGCAACTGCGACGTGTGTAAGAACCCTCCGGAACGATTTGACGGAACGATTATCGTACAAAAGGCCCTTAGTGCTATTGCCCGCACCAATCAACAGGTCGGGATGAATATGCTGATTGATATTCTACGCGGATCTCACCGTGCCGAAATTATCGAACGTGGCTACGACAAAATAAAAACATTCGGAGCCGGAGCTGCTAACTCTTTCCGTGACTGGCAGGGTTATCTTCTCCAGATGCTTCAAATCGGATTTATAGAAATTGCCTACAACGATGGGAATACGCTAAAAATTACAGCAATGGGATGGCGTGTTCTCAAAGCCGAGACTCAAGCAATTTTAGCTATGCTGAAGCCCGAGGAGTTCGAAACAAAGAAAAAACGTTCTACCAAGTCCAAAACACTCTCATCCTCTTCCCGCGTACTCAGCGACGACGAACAACTGTTCGAAGCGCTTCGCCAGTTGCGGATGCGATTTGCTACAACGGAGGATGTTCCGGCATACGCTATCTTTACAGATAAAGCACTACAGGAGATGGTGGACGAAAAACCAACATCACTTATTGCCTTCTCGAATATTTCGGGAGTTTCAGAAGTCAAACTTCGCAAATACGGAGAGGACTTCGTGGAGCTTATACGCAGCGAAATCGGCAAAAAACGCGAAAAAGGAGATACGTATCTGCTTACCCTCGAATGCCTGCGTAAAGGAATGTCTATTGACGAAATTTCGGAATTTCGGAAAATTCAGTCTACCACCGTCTACTCGCATATTGCACATCTGGTACAGATTGATCTGTTTAACGACTGGCAAATGTACGTCGAACGTGACGAAGTGCGCAAAGTCAAAGAGGTATTCGATGAGCGCGGAGGTTCGACCGAACTAAAACCCATTTTCGAATCACTTAACGGCGCCGTTACCTACGGCAAGATACGACTGGCTCTGGCTGTTATTGCCAAAGAACGGGTATAATAAATACGAAGAATAGCATCATTTCAATGCCTGATCGCATTGAAATGATGCTATTCTTTTTTTTCCATATATGCGTGTTCAATTCTTTGTGTTTACACTTGATTCCTCCCGTCTGTCCCTTGATTTCGGAAGGAAGTAACAAGCAGAATTTTCATTCGTATTAACCCAAAAGTTCAAACGTATCAACGTGCCGGTTCATACGTTTGAAAATATATTTTCATTTAAATGAACGTTTGCGTTGATACGTATGAACGGATACGTTCATTTAAATGAACTTTTCGGAATATTTCACTCCTTTGTCAGGTCATACAAATATAATTCCAGAAGGGAATGCAGGTGTAAAAGTCCTAATCAGAGCTACTCGCCACTTTTTCCTTTCATAAAATTAAAACGGTAGCTAAATTTAAGCATCCCATATCTACCCAAACTGTTCCAGCGATTATCCGAAATAGAAGTAGCAGAAATACTCCGGCTCGAACTCTCATTCTGTCCCAGAATATCCATAACTATGAATGAAACAGAAGCTTGACGATTCTTGAGAAACTCCTTACGAATATCCGCATCCCAATTGACAATCTGGCGATTGAATCCCGCAGCGTAACCACTCTTCCCCCGGTAGATAACCGCAGATCCAAGGGATATATCCCAAGGCAAATTCCAGCGCAGATCAAATCTTGAGCCATAATCTACAGTATTCTGTGGCTTGAGGTTCTGCAAACTATTCTGAATCCCTGAATACTCGGCATTAATTTCGATCGTTGCATAGAGCTGATCGCCCGAATAGGAAACGGAGAACGTCTGTCCAATCCTATCGTTGCGGGACTGGTTCTCTTCGCCATTCGTAAATCCCGTACGATTGGAAAAAGATAAGTTTGTATTCGCCGAACACTGATATTTTTTGTTTCTGAGCGGGAAAGAAACCATCACTGTACTACTCGTAGACCAGTCCCCATTGACATTGCGGTAGGACGTAAATCGTTTTCCGTTCTCGGGATTATAGATCGTATAATTGGTGATGTTATTCTGATTGAGCGTGAAGTTAGAGAACACCATAAGCGAGAATTGAGATTCACGGTTATTATAGCGCCAGTTTCCACTCAGCTGGTGGCGGAAACCATTCTTCAGATTCGGATTTCCCTGAATCTCGGCAACAGGAGAAATCACTTCAACCACTGGCGATAACTGACGGGCTGTAGGCATATTGCTCCGACCGAAGTAACGAATGGCTACAAAAGTTCCCTTCTTGTTATTCCAGAATGCCGAGAATCGCGGAGAGTAGTTGAACTGATGTTGCAACTGACTCTTTAACGTGGTAGTTCCCACATACGTATTTTCATCAATACGCCCCGGATCTAACGAAACCCCGAAATTAAAAGCAACCTCTTTGATTCTGGCACGGTAAGACAACCCTGCAGACTGATTCAATCGGCCACTGAGTGTACTGCGGCTATAAAGCGAATCCAGCACACTATACCGACCAAGAGTGTCCAGAGAATAGGTATTATTCTCATTATCCGACCTGGAATCGGAGATCGAATAGTTAAATACTAAAGCGCCATTTTTCCCGATGGGTTCGGAATAACTCGCACGTACATTTAGCGAGCTACTTGTCGTATGCGTCTTTTTCTCCTGATCCAAACGAACAATACTATCTCCGGCAGAACGGACAAACGTGTTCAGGGACAAGCGATGAGAGAAGCCTTCGCTACTGGTTTCGTTCCAGTTGAGCTGCAATGTGGCAACGCGGCCTTTCTTTCCTAAAGTCTTAGATATAAAACTCTCAAGTCCATAATTCAGTTGTTTTCCGGAACCTTGACTGGATCCGACACTTGAATTGACTAATTTACGGGCACCGTCGAGGGTTTCATTCACACTCTCATCTCTATTCAGATCATACCCGTACTGAAAGTTCGGACGAAGTTGGAATGTAAAAGTTGAATCCTTTTTGTACTCCACCTGAAACCCAGCCTGAACTGAACGGTTCATTTTCTGATTCATCGAACTGTTATTGGTAAAATAAGAGCTGTCGGGCAAAAGGTTCTCGGTGAATGATTCATTCTCATTTTTATCCGTCGAATGGCGAAAGCGGAGATTTCCATCGATATTGAACCCCTTGCGAACCAATTTATTCATCGTAAGCGCAACATTCTGACGGGTCGGTTCGCCCATGGCATAGCGCCCATTCCCCAACACCGGTTCAAGGTCAAGATTACTTGTACTTAATAGTAATGCCGCTTTATCCTCTCCCAGAAAAGAGTTGATCATAGCATTCAACATATATCTGTTAGACGAGCCATAACCAGCATTGGCATTCCCAAATACACCTTTCTTACGCTCAGGCTTAATGGTGATATTGATCACTTTTTCTTTCTCCTCAGACTCTACTCCGGTCGCTTCGTCTGTCTTATTTTTTCGGTCGACCACCTGGATCTTCTGTACTAAATCAGCTGGAAGGTTTTTGAGGGTTAGTTGCTGATCATTCCCAAAAAATGGACGACCATCCACCAGAATTTCAGTAATAGGCTTTCCCTCAATGGTAATAGCTCCGTCAGCCGCTATACGCACTCCCGGTAGCTTCCGAAGTACCTCCTCTACCGGAGAACCCTCGCGCACTTTATACGAATCTGCATTATATTCTACTGTGTCTTGCTTGATTACCACTTCAGGTGCTTTGGCCTTCACTACGGTTTCGCTCAGCTGATGGGTCTGTTCGGCCAACGAAAAATCAACATCTGTCAGAGTTGTTTGGCGCGAATCAAAGTGTATCGGTCTTGTTTGAGTCTCAAAACCCAAATAAGTAACCTGTACCAGGTAAGCCCCTGACTTATGTGTACGTATCTGATAATTTCCTTTCTGATCGGAGACAACTCCTTCAATAAACACAGAATCTTTTGCTGCAAGCAACCGAATGGCTGCACCTTCAAGCGGCTTCCGGGAGGACGCCTCTATCACATTCCCTTTCAAAAGAAAAGAAAGTTCTTTGGCATTCAATGCTGGTGTGTGCAAGAGAAGAAGTAGAAATAAGATGATATATTGGAACTGTTGCTTTTTCATAGGATGCAAATTTAATTATTTTCCACTACACCTCTTTTTTTTTAAAATTAAAATTAAACCTTAAATAGATCTGGCGGTCTTAGGATAGAATCACATTAAACTTTTAATTAATCTATAATTAACCCATAAATGAAATACTACACGCTTCTGCTCTTATTTTTTGCGATAAGCACCTTTGCTTCGGGACAAATCCACATTACGGGAACGGTGATGGAGACCCGCAGCAATCTGCCTCTGACCAGCGCAACAGTAAGTATTACCAAAGATGGTTCTACCGACAAACCATTTTATGCAACAACTGACCCGGACGGGAAATTTTCAATCCAAAAGGTACCTCAGGGAAGTTATCTTCTAAAAATTACATTTATCGGATTTAAATCCTATCAGAAAAAATTCAAATCACTCCCTGAAAATGGGAAATTAGGTTCTTTCTATCTCCAGGAAGAATCCATTGAATTGAATGAGGTTGTAGCTCAGGGGCGTGCCACAAGAGCTACTCAAAAAGAAGATACGCTCACCTACAACGCTTCTGCATTTAAGACAATGGCTGGAAGTTCTACCGAACAACTCCTTGCTAAGATGCCGGGGATCGTGGTAGACGGTAGTGGTGTACAGGCACAGGGAGAACAAATTAAGAAAATTCTTGTGGACGGAAAACCTTTCTTCGAAGGTGATCCGACATTGGCATTGAGAAACCTGCCGGCTGACCTTGTGGAAAGTATTGAAGTATTCGACAAAATGAGCGAGCAGGCTGAATTTGCCGGATTTGACGATGGAAACTCCCAAAAAACCATCAATATCCGCACTCGCGCTCAGAATAAAGCCAAACAATTCGGACGTGCCTCAGCGGGATACGGTACAGAGGACCGTTATCAGCTAAACGGTAGCTACAACTACTTCAAGGGAGATCGTCGAATCACGTTACTGGGGATGAGTAACAACATCAATCAGCAGAACTTTTCGCAGGAAGATATTGCCGGTGCAATGGGAGGCGGAAGAAGAGGAGGCGGAGGATCAGGCTTTATGATTGGACAGCTTCCGGGGATTACCAACACGACAGCTTTAGGAATGAACTATAGCGATCAGTGGGGTGAAAAGATCAAAGTAACCGGTAGCTACTTCTTTAACCGTAGTAAAAACGACGAAGAGAGCTATGCAAGCCGTTCGTACTTTGATACGAATCCTTATGTGCGGAACTACGAAGAAGCCTATACAGGTACAAATACAAATTACA
>JBOFXU010000099.1:0-3461 GCA_051654305.1 Bacteroidales bacterium
AATATTCTGATTAAAGTTGTTCCGTTTGTCTACTTTTAGGTTACCGTTATCGCGGTTGTAGTTTGCAGCCACATAGTAACGCGCCACTTTACCACCCCCATTTACACTGATATTCCCACGGTAGTTGTTTGTCATGTCGTTAAACATCAGATCATACCAGTCCGTTGTTGGATAAACGTATTTGTTTGTCCCCGCAATGGTGTTATCAATCTGCATGCTTGAGTAGCGAGGTCTGTCAAGCGGATTACGTGTGGCAATTGCTTCATTGAATAATCTCATATAAGTGATTGGATCTGCCATCTCAATCTTACTTACCGGAGCTGATAAAGAGCTTTCCAAACGTACAGAAACTTGAGCTTTACCCTCGACCCCTTGTTTGGTCGTTACAATAATTACCCCATTTGCCCCACGAGATCCGTAAAGAGCAGCTGATGTTGCATCTTTCAAAATCGAGAAACTTTCAATGTCATCCGTATTCAATCGAGCAAGGTCTTGAGAGGTTAACTCAAGCCCATCGATGAGAATCAGCGGTGATTTTGAATACCCGAAACTCGTAACCCCACGTACGAAGAATTCAGCATTGTCAGCTCCGGGCTCTCCCGAACGTTGGTAAGAAACCAGACCGGCAATACGTCCGGCAAGTCCCGTTGTAAGATTACTTGAAGGAAGCTTCAGCTCGGTAGGCTTTACTGTGGCAATAGAACTCACAATACTTTCCTTTTTTTGAGTAGCAAAGGCAACAACCTGTACTTCCCCTAATGCTTCAGCATCTTCGTACATAGTTATAATTCTGAAATCCTGTAGGTTGTTCCCTTTGAACTGAATCTTTTGTGTTTTGTAACCTATGTACGAAACGGTCAGTGTCTCCCCTTTGTTTACTCCCGGGATCTGGAAGTTACCATCTAAGTCAGTGGTCGCACCTTTGGAAGTTCCTTCAACAAAAATACTGGCACCGATAAACGGTTCGTTGTTTTGATCTACAATGATACCTCTAATGGTCTGTCCCTTCGTTGCACTTTGATGTGACTCTTTGATTGAAGCAAATAAAGGGCTCTGACTCTCAAAGAGTAAGGGGCTACAGAGTAATGCGCCCATTACCAGATAACGGCCTTGCTTTGTTTTTCGCAGCATAAAAGTTAGTTCTAATAATTATATATACGTTTTTCAAAAAAAATATACAAATAGGTGTTTATTAAGGGTAAATATGGTTTTATTCCATGAATATTATGGTCTATAACTACCTTATTATGCTATATAGAGTGAAATTATCTTTCTAACCTATAATAAACAACCATCTTTTTAACGTATTTTAATTTTAGGGCTGTTTTTATCTTGTTCTCTTCTATTTCAGATGAGGCGAATTTTTGATGCTTGTATGCTTAGGCATAAATACTAATCTATTGCGAGATCTGATATAAATCGGAATTTGTCTTTGACTAACTTATGTTGTCGATTTTGAACCGTTCAAACGCAAAAGTTCAAACGTATCAACGTGCCGGTTCATACGTTTGAAAATATATTTTCATTTAAATGAACGTTTACGTTAATACGTTTGAACAGTTGCGTTGATACTTATCAACTTTTGCAAGCATACGTAGGGTCCGATTACGCGATAAATACGACCGAATCAGTGCATACTACACAGAGTTTTTTGATTTCATTCGTCACCATTTGTCATACTGTGTTTTAATTGGATTTAAGTTGTTTATTTATAGTGTTTTAATGCGTATATTCGTGTGACGAATGGTGTGACGAATGGTGACGAATCAAGCTGTTTTGTACGTTTGGTAGGTATTTTTTAACGTATGTTTTGATTTCGCTTTAAACGTTTCTCTTATTTAGATCCACTTTTTCAGCCAGAGCATTGAGTTTCACTACCCCTTGAGAGAAATGGGCAGATGCCTCGTGTAAAGTCAGAACCTCAGTGTTTTCCCATTCTTCGAAAATAAACAACTCAGTTTCATTATACGCGTTCGCATATACATTATAAGAGATACAACCGGTTTCAAGACGAGACGCTATTGCCAGTTTTTCCAGATCATTCAGTAGCTCAGCCTTATTGCTTAGCTTAACTTCAATTTTTACTTGTACTTCAATCATGATTTTTCAATATTAATTATACAGCAGTGTTGCTGTTTGCATTTATAGTTGTAAAAGGGTAATTAAGTACTGAATATCAGCCAGCTACTTATCGCGTTTGGTCAAAGTAAGATTGTTTGATTTTGTGTGCTAATATAGAGTATCCTAATAAAACAGATGAAATATATTTATTGTTTAACAAAAGTATTCAGTGATGGACGATAATGATAGGTGGAATTGTTTAACCGGAACATGACTTTGTCTAAGGAAGCCTATTTTTTAGTGTAACAAAAAAACCGCGAGAAGGACTTTCGTCTTTCCCGCGGTTTCTATTTTTTATAAGGAATGCTTCTTTAAGCAATACCAGCAAATCCCATGAAAGCAAGAGCCAGAAGGCCTGCTGTCAGAAGAGCGATTGGTGTTCCCTGCATTGCTTTTGGCAATTTAGTTAAGCTTAGTTGCTCGCGGATACCAGCGAACAATACAAGAGCAAGACCAAAACCGATAGCTGTAGAGATCGCATAGATCACAGAGCTAAGCAATGAAAGATCTTTCTGGTGAACAAGGATTGCTACCCCAAGAATCGCACAGTTAGTTGTGATCAGCGGAAGGAATACTCCTAATGCCTGATAAAGGGGAGGAGATACTTTCTTCAGGATGATCTCTACCATTTGTACCAGCGATGCGATAACCAAAATGAATGTGATGGTTTGCATGAATCCCAAATCGAACGGCTCAAGCAGATACTTCTGCATTAAGAAGGTAACGATGGTTGCAATAGTCATAACGAAAGCTACGGCAGCACCCATCCCCATAGCGGTATCAACCTTTTTGGATACACCCAGGAAAGGACAAATACCTAAGAATTGCGACAGTACCACGTTGTTTACGAATACTGCAGCGATAAATATCATTATATATTCCATAATTCTTAGTTCTTAGCTTTTAACTTGTTGATAATAGCGATCAGATATCCCAGTGCAAGGAATGCACCCGGAGCCAGAACAAAAACTAATGCTCCGTACTCTTCCGGATAGATAGACAGATCGAAAATTTTACCTGTACCTAAGAATTCGCGAACACCCCCAAGAATAGTCAGTGCAAGCGTAAATCCAAGTCCCATTCCCAGACCGTCAAGCATAGAGTCGAACGGAGTGTTTTTAGCTGCAAAAGCTTCTGCACGTCCCAAAACAACACAGTTTACTACAATCAGAGGAATGAATAATCCCAAACTTTCGTACAAAGAAGGCAGGTAAGCCTGCATACAGAATTGTACAATCGTTACGAATGTGGCAATAATTACAATAAAAGAAGGTATTCGCACTTTGTCCGGAATCAGATTCTTCACAAGAGATACGACCAGGTTAGAACAAATCAAAACG
>JBOFXU010000100.1:0-6830 GCA_051654305.1 Bacteroidales bacterium
TAAAGGCGGAAAACAAAATTAAAACTCTGATGGAAGAGGATTCTGTCTTTATTTTACAAGCGGATGAAGAACTTCTGAAACAAATCAGGAACATGCCGAATCTTGAAGTTGGGAAAGGAATTACGTTTCAACCGAAAGACAAATGGTACAAAATGACAATGCGTTTCCGGATGCAAAATATGGTTGGAATGTCGTTTGATGACCAGTTCTCTTTAGATAATACAGAAGCTCAGGTAAAACGTCTTCGTTTACGTTTTGATGGTTACATCTACTCTCCGAAACTGACTTACTCTATTCAGTTAGGGTTCACCCCATACGATGCTAAACCAGTAAACGGGAATATGAATATTGTACGCGATGCGATGGTGTATTACGTACCTAATTCAACATGGAATATTGGATTCGGACAAACAAAAATCAGAGCAAACCGAGCACGTCTGAACTCCTCAAGCGCATTACAGTTCGTAGACCGTTCAATCGTTAACTCTGAGTTCAACATTGATCGTGACTTCGGTTTCTTCGGAGAGTTTAATAAATGTCTGTTTAATGATTTCAATGTGGTTGCCCGTGGTTCAATCACAAGTGGTGACGGACGCAACTTCCAAAGTGCTAAAAAAAGTGGCTTTGCCTATACTGGTCGTTTAGAACTATTCCCTTTCGGCCGTTTTAAGGCCTTAGGCGATCTTTTTGAAGGCGACTACGAACGTGAGTCTACTCCGAAGATATTACTGGCGGGAGGTTACAGCTACAATGACCGCGCAAAACGTGTGAAAGGTGAGAGTGGCGATATCATCTCCGGAAACCAAACACGTGACCTTTCGAACTACTACTTCGATTTCATCCTGAAATACCGCGGATTCGCATTCTATACAGACTGGATGGGACGCGTATGTAACGATCCTTTTGTTATGGCTGATGATCAAATCGATCAAACGATCCTTACGGGTAACGGGGTGAACGTTCAGACCAGCTACCTTTTCCGCAGCAACTGGGAAGTAGCACTACGTAATTCAACCATCCTGCCAAACAAAGAGGTTAAATCCGAAATTGGTTATGACTACCACAACCAATCAACGATTGGTGTAACACGCTATATTATCGGGCACAATCTGAAAATCCAGGCGGATGCCTCTTTTAACTTCAAAAAAGGAATGCCGAAAAGCTTGTACAATCCCTACGAGATCCGATTCCAGGTAGAGCTTGGTTTCTAACCTTCAGTCTGATCCGCAACATACAAAAGAAGAGCAGGAAAACGCACCATACGTTTTCCTGCTCTTCTTTTGTATATCCATCAATTTTGATACGTATCTACCCGAAAGTTCATTTAAATGAACGTGCCGGTTCATACGTTTGAAAATATATTTTCATTTAAATGAACGTTTACGTTGATACGTTTGAACGTCCACGTTGATACGTTTGAACTTTTAGGCGATCCCCCTTCAACGGCGAGCATACTCAGAGCATAAAATAGTACACCCTGATATTTTACGATTTGATTCGTCACCATTCGTCACACAGCCAAATCAAAAATATATACAATTGACTGACAGCTCTATACAACAATAAATCTTGTGACAAATGGTGTGACAAATGGTGACGAATGACCACAAAAAAAGGCTGTCTGATTACTCAGACAGCCTTTTTTATTTATTCTATGCAGATCAATCTTTCAATTTCGCGCTAATGAACTCACGGTTCAAACGAGCGATATTTGTGATTGAAACATTTTTAGGACATTCAGCTTCACAAGCACCTGTGTTAGTACAGTTACCGAAACCAAGTTCATCCATACGAGCAACCATCGCTTTTGCACGACGAGCAGCTTCGATACGTCCTTGCGGAAGAAGAGCCAACTGGCTAACTTTAGCAGAAACGAACAACATCGCTGAAGCATTTTTACAAGCAGCAACACAAGCACCACAACCGATACAAGAAGCTGAATCCATTGCTTCGTCAGCATCAATCTTAGAGATACCAATTGCATTTGCATCCGGTACACCACCTGTATTTACAGATACGTATCCACCAGCTTGCATGATTTTCTCGAATGCCTGACGGTCAACCATCAAGTCACGGATTACAGGGAAACCTGCAGAACGCCATGGCTCAATCGTGATTGTTTCACCATCTTTGAAACGACGCATGTGAAGCTGACAAGTAGTTACAGAATCATCTGGTCCGTGAGGGTGTCCGTTGATATATAATGAACAAGCTCCGCAAATACCTTCGCGACAGTCATGATCAAACACAACCGGCTCTTCACCTTTGTTTACCAATGACTCGTTCAAAACGTCAAGCATTTCAAGGAACGAGCTATCAGTAGAGATATTATCTAATTTGTAAGTCTGAAAAGCACCTTTCGCTTTCGGACCTCTTTGTCTCCAAATCTTTAGAGTTATATTAATTGTCTTATCCATAAGAATCTTCTTTTTTCCTTTGTGTTGAAAAATTACGCTTTGTAGTTACGTTGCTGACGTACAATAAATTCATAATCAAGAGCTTCTTTGATTAACTCTGGCTCCTGATCATCGCCCATGTACTTCCAACAAGAAACATAAGAGAACTTATCGTCGTGACGAAGAGCTTCCCCTTCTTCAGTTTGGTACTCTTCGCGGAAGTGACCACCACAAGACTCTTCGCGATCCAAAGCATCACGCGCCATCAATTCACCGATTTCGATAAAGTCAGCAACACGAAGTGCTTTTTCAAGCTCTGTATTCATATCTGCACCAGAACCCGGGATAAACACATTTGTCCAGAATTCTTTCTTAACAGCTTTCAATTTCTCAATCGCATTTTTAAGACCTGCTGCATTACGTCCCATACCTACGAAATCCCACATAATCAAACCAAGTTCTTTGTGGATAGAGTCAACCGTACGTTTACCCTTCACAGCCATCAACTTGTTGATACGATCCTGGATTGCTTTTTCAGCTGCGCCGAACTCAGGAAGTTCAGTACTGAAACGAGGAACACGGATTTGGTCAGCAAGGTAGTTCTGAATTGTGTAAGGAAGAACGAAATATCCGTCTGCCAAACCTTGCATCAATGCAGAAGCACCCAAACGGTTTGCACCGTGGTCAGAGAAGTTAGCTTCACCGATAGCGAACAAACCAGGGATGGATGTTTGCAATTCGTAATCTACCCAAGTACCACCCATTGTGTAGTGGATCGCAGGATAAATCATCATCGGTGTTTTGTATGGATTATCATCAACGATTTTTTCATACATCTGGAACAAGTTACCGTAACGAGCTCTTACTACATCTTCACCAAGACGGTTGATTGCATCAGAGAAGTCAAGGTAAACAGCCAAACCTGTTGCTCCAACACCGAATCCAGCGTCGCAACGTTCTTTAGCTGCACGTGAAGCTACGTCACGAGGTACAAGGTTACCGAATGCAGGGTAACGACGCTCCAAGTAGTAATCACGATCTTCTTCTTTAATTGAAGTTGGTTTCAAAGTACCTTTACGGATAGCTTCAGCATCTTCTTTCTTTCTTGGAACCCAGATACGTCCATCATTACGAAGAGACTCTGACATCAAAGTAAGTTTAGACTGGAATTCTCCGTGTACTGGAATACAAGTAGGGTGAATTTGCGCCATACATGGGTTAGCAAAGTAAGCACCTTTCTTGTAACACTGCCATGCTGAAGAACCGTTACAGTTCATTGCATTTGTAGACAAGAAGAATGTGTTACCGTATCCACCTGTAGCGATAACTACTGCGTGAGCAGCAAAACGCTCCAATTTACCAGTTACCAGGTTACGAGCAATGATCCCGCGAGCGCGACCGTCAACCACTACAAGGTCAACCATCTCGTAACGAGTATATAATTTTACTGTTTTTTTCTCTACCTGACGGCTCAATGCTGAGTAAGCACCTAACAATAGCTGCTGACCTGTTTGACCTTTAGCATAGAATGTACGAGAAACCTGAGCACCACCGAAAGAACGGTTATCCAAAAGTCCGCCGTATTCGCGAGCGAAAGGTACACCTTGCGCAACACACTGGTCGATGATATCGTTTGATACCTCAGCCAAACGGTAAACGTTTGCCTCACGAGCACGATAGTCACCCCCTTTAATTGTATCATAGAACAAACGGTATACGCTGTCACCATCGTTTTGATAGTTTTTAGCAGCATTGATACCCCCTTGTGCCGCGATAGAGTGAGCACGACGAGGAGAATCAGAGATACAGAAGTTCATAACGTTGAAGCCAAGCTCACCAAGTGACGCAGCAGCTGAAGCTCCTGCAAGACCTGTACCTACAACGATAATATCTAAACGACGTTTGTTTGCCGGGTTCACCAATTTTTGGTGAGATTTATAATAGCTCCACTTCTCGGCCAAAGGACCTTGAGGGATTTTAGCATCTAACTTAGTCATAATAATGTCTGATTGTTACTTATTTCTATTTATTTTACTTCAATGAATATTTTGGCAATCAATTATTTACCAAAACCTAACAAGAAGAATAAAGGGATGATAGTGAAACCTACTGCGATAAGAGTAGCCAAAACACTACCAAGTGCTTTCCAGCGTGGCATCCAGTTGTAGTTGTTTAGACCCATAGACTGGAATGCACTCCAGAATCCATGAGATAAGTGGAACCACAAAGCCCAGATCCAAACGATGTAGATAACTACATACACTGGATTAGTAAATAAATCTACCGCTAATTGGTATGCATTTGCGTCAGGTGTTCCACCAATGAAGTGCTGCAACTGCATTTTAGCCCAGAAGTGCATAAGGTGCAGACCTAAAAACCCAAGAACGATGATCCCTAAAACGAACATGTTTTTAGAAGCCCATGAAATGTTTGTTTTGCTTGAAGAAGCATAAGCATCATTACCACGTGCTTTCTTGTTCTGAAGAGAAAGGATGAATGCATAAATGATATGCACGAAAAAACCTAATGCCAATACAGGAACCATCACCATAATTAATGGGTTAGTGTCCATAAAGTGACATACTACATTGTAAGGAATCTCTTCCACTGAAGTTGCCCCACCTGTACCCGCTAATAATGCAAGGTTCGCAGATAAGTGAACAATTAGGAACGAGATTAGAAAAAGTCCCGATAAACTCATGATGAGTTTTCGTCCAATAGAACTGTTAAAAATCCACATAAAAATAAAATTAAATGTTATTATTTGGTTTTGTTTCTGCCTGATTTGAATCTACAGATCTTTTCTGACGACACTTTAAGATGTCTGCACTATTAAAGCGGACAAAATTAGATTATTTAGAAGACTTAACCATAGAATTAAATCAAAAAGTTTTTTGTAAATAGTCTTAAATAGACAATTAAGGGGTTTACCCGGCAGTATTATTCATCGTTTTGCAATATCAACTTAGCAAAACACCTATTCTAATAACGTATTTATGAGGAGAATGGTTTGTATATTGGGGAATACACTTTACCTTTGCACCTCCAAAAAAAAGAGATTCGGTCTCTTTTTTTTTCTTTCAGCAAATTGATATATTAAAGAACATTTTCGTCAAACCTTCATGATCTTTGGGTAAGTTATTACAACTTCTCATTCCTCATCTACTAAAATTAGTATTGCTATATGAAAAAGTGGGCAAAGAGTATTTTTCGTCCAGTCATTTTCTCGTCGTTGAAGAACTATTCGGCAGGGCAGTTTAAAAAAGATTTAATATCGGGACTTATCGTTGGGGTGGTTGCTCTACCTTTAGGACTGGCCTTTGCGATTGCCTCAGGTGTTGCTCCCGAAAAAGGGCTTGTCACAGCTGCCATAGCTGGTTTAGTTGGGGGACTTTGCGGTGGAAGCAAAGTATTGATTAGTGGACCAACAGGTGCTTTCGTCCTGATTACCTCTTCGATTATTAACAAACACGGACTGGAGGGACTGGCCTTTTCGACCTTCCTTGCCGGACTGATTCTGATCGGAATGGGGTTGCTAAAACTGGGCAAAGCCATCAAATTCATCCCCTACCCGATCGTTATCGGATTCAATGCCGGGATTGCCTTATCGATTTTCACTTCACAGGTAAAAGAATTTTTTGGACTGGCAATCACAAGCAATCCTCAAAACTTTGTCGCCCGCTGGATTGCCATCATTCAACACATGGACACATTCAACCTTTGGGCCATCGGATTAGGAGTACTGACCATTCTGATTATTGTCCTTACCCCAAAGATTTCACCTAAGATCCCCGGGTTTCTCGCTGCAATTGTCATTATTGCCGGGATTGCATACATCCTGAGAACACAACTCGGAATCACAGAAATACGTACGATTGCGGATTGTTATCTGATTGATGATCGTTTTCCGACACCTCAAAACATTGATTTCAGGTTCGATGCAATCAAAGATTACTTCTCTTCGGCAATTACGATTGCCATTATGGGGGCTATTGTCAGTTTAATTACAGCCACCGTTGCCGACGGAGCGATCGGTCAGAAACACAATCCGAACACGGAACTCATCGGACAAGGGATCACAAACCTTGTCATTCCGGTTTTTGGAGGAATCCCTTCTACAGGAGCAATTGCACGAACAATGACCGGAGTAAATAACGGCGGAAGAACCCCTGTAGTGAGCCTGGTTCATGCCGGAGTAGTCCTGATTATCCTTCTTTCTCTGGGCTCTCTTTCGCGCTTTATCCCGACAGCCTGTCTGGCTGGTATGCTGGTAGTCGCATCTTATAATATGAGTGGCTGGCGTTCGATTCGGGGACTTTTCAGAGGGCAGAAGTCTGATTTTATGGTTATGCTGACCACACTTTCCCTGACCGTTCTTTTCGACCTAAGTATCGCCATCGAAGTTGGATTACTTCTGGCTGTTTTCTTATTCCT
>JBOFXU010000101.1:0-3942 GCA_051654305.1 Bacteroidales bacterium
TCTTTCGGTTGAAACGTAATTCCTTTCCCAACTTCAAGATTCGGCATGTTCCTGATTTGTTTCAGAAGTTCTTCATCCGCTTGTAAAATAAAGACAGAATCCTCTTCCATCAGAGTTTTAATTTTGTTTTCCGCCTTTAGAGACGATCCACTCCATAGACCCAAAAGGGCTATTAGTAATAGTGAAATACGGTTGCGTTTGATTGAATTAACTTGCATAAAATTGGTTTTTATTACTGGTTGCAAAAGTAATTTAATGATAAATTCACCCCAAATTAGCTCAATGACAATTAAGTTACAGAACTGTTTAAGTTTTGTTTCAGTAAAAGAACATGAAATTGAATCAAAGGGTTCAAAAAAAAAGAAGCAGTCGGGAATTACTCCTGACTGCTTCTTAAAAGCAAGTATAGCTTGTTTATTTTATCTTGATGCTATTCATATCAGAATCATTGAACTTAGCATCTTTTTTCAGATCATATTTGATGTTGTTATTTTCAATCAGAACATTGGCTGCTCTTTCAAAGAAGAATGGATGTTTGTTCCAGTGATAAGGTGCATAATCCCTGTTCTTTGTAATTTTATTTTTTCTGAAAATAAGTCCGTCAATTGATTTTGCATATACCAGTGGTTCATCAAATGATTCGAATACATTATTTTCAATAACAACACCAGTTCCGTTACCTCCGTGGAAATACTTTTTCTGATCTTTCAGATTTGGGATTTCCGGATAGATGGAGATGACAGCGTTGGTAAACTGGAATTGACTTGTCAGCGAGTTGATGAAGCGGTTGTTGCGGATAATAACCTCGCGACACGCTCCAGTTTCATACCATCCGTTGCAGTCTCCACAAAGAAGGATGGCTGTACCAGAAGTGTGGTCAAATAAATTCTTTTCGACAACTGTTTTTTTAGGGGTGCTGAAAAGTGTGCCACGTGCGCGGTTATTACGGATCACATTATTAGCAAAATATACTTCCGGTGTCCAGGTCAGATTTTCAATGCCGATTGGCTGGTTGACTTCAAAATGAAATGGAAGAGCTTTCTCAAATTCTATCTGGAATACTTTCGCTCCATGCTCAGTAGGCTTATCGACTGCTTTGATGGATACAACTTTGTTTGTGCCTTCGAATAGCTCCATTGTTTTTGAAGAAACGAACTGTACCTCGTCTCCTGGTCTTCCCCACTCAAATCCCCATGCCTGTACATGCATATAAGCAGCTTCAACAGTTTTTGCATTGATCTTACGTTTTATATTCAGGTAAGTCCCGTGTACATTAATCGCATCATCCATCATGTTTTCGTATAGTCCGTTTACGGAACGGATGAAACCTTTACATGCGGAAAAGTGAGTTGCATCAGCCTGTGTTGTAAAGTATCGTGGATCTTTGTTTCCGCGAAGACACACATTGAATTTGTCTAAGGTCAGATTCTCGGACATTTGAGCCAGTAGACCCATTCCTTCAGCATAATGTATGTTTATGTTTTGTAGCACGACATCTTTAGAGTGAGTAACAAAGACACCCGGAGTCGGGCACTGATAACTCCGCATCGCAATCACAGTTCCCGGAATAAGTCTGCTGTTTTTCCATGAGCTGGAACGAATCGTACGAGGGGCTATCTCTTCGATTTTAGTAACACCGAGGCCAATGTCGCTGGTGTTATACACCATGTGTTTTGTCTTCTCTTCGAATGCAATACCCCACGAAGGAGTGTGGCTCCATCCTTCGCCGTAGACTACCAGATTGTTTTTCTCGATGCGGTAGTTCACCCAAGGTGCAATTTCATACACGACTTCTCCCGTTTCGGGATTGTTTGATTTGATTTGAATCTGTGCAATATGTGGATTGGGGAAATCCACACTGAAGTTCTTAAGTGTAATTGTAGAGTCTCCTACCACTGAAACAGGAAGCATACGTCCATGGAACAGGAAGTCTGCCCCTTTGCCATCAACGGTCAGATTATTGAATCCTTCAATAGCTAAACCAACGGATTTCGGATTGTCCTGGTCGTGGTTGGAAACATAGTACTCTTTCTTTGCAGATCCTTCGGGGTAGAAGTTATAACTTCCCTTATCAAAGATAATGGTGATTTTATCACCCTTTGCAGCTTTTGCTTTGATTTGCTCAAGCGCTTTTGTTACGAGAGGTGAGCAGTTTTCTGTTGAGTTTGGTTTAACTCCAAAATCAGACATGTTGTATTTAAGATCTTTCGCATAGAGCGCTGATGAGAATGCGAACAGAGCTATGATGGTTTTAAATTTCATGTGTAATGGATAGTATAAATAATAAGGAAGCTGGTCATTACGGAAACGGAATGACCAGCTTTTCTAATAATCAATATTATTTCTGGTAGAACTCTAATTTCTGAAGTTTGTTCCAAGCTCCACGAGTGAAGTCTGGAATTTCTACAGGAGAAGAAAAGTTGTCAAGAGATTTCTCTGTAAGTTCAGCCAAGCAACACCACTCTGCAAGGTCGTACACATCCATATCCAGTGGAAGACCATTTTGTAGACAGTAGATCAGACGGTAGTCCATAATGAAGTCCATACCACCGTGTCCACCTACACGTTTCGCTTTTTCTTCGATATCTTTTACGATCGGGTGTTTGTATTTCTGCATCAACGCTTTCTTTACATCTTGCGGTACGAAATCGTGAGCGTTAAGATTCTCGTGGTTTGGAGCTACGTCCGAACCGATCTCTTTGCCATCAAGTGCATACCCTTCTGATGGATATTTGTTTGCAAAACCTTTTGTCCCACTCAATTGGTACATACGGTTGTATGGGCGAGGAGAAGTTACGTCATGCTGAATCTGGATTGTTTTCCCTTTTTCAGTACGAATCATGGTCATGGTGTGGTCACCGTTACGGAAATTAGCAGGTTCTTTACCTGTTGCTTCTTTTAGGTAAGCTGGGTTTTGAAGCGGTTTCGTATCCATAGAAACAAGGTAGTTCATTTTATCACCACGGTGAATATTTAATGCCTGACAAGCTGGCCCCATACCGTGAGTAGCATAGATGTCTCCTCTGTGGTTTTGGTTGTAATCCATACGCCAGTTGTTCCAGTAGTGTTTCCAGTACGGTTGAAGTGCGTGGATATATGCTCCTTCAGCATGAATGATCTCTCCGAACAATCCCTGTTGAGCCATGTTAAGTGTAGTCAATTCAAAGAAGTCATACACACAGTTCTCCAATTGCATACAGTGTTTGCGATTGCGTTCTGAAGCATTGATTAGTCCCCAGATCTCTTTCATCGTCATAGCTGCCGGAACTTCGATAGCTACGTGTTTTCCATCGTTCATCGCCTGGATTCCGATAGTAGCATGGCTTTTCCAGTCTGTTGCTACGTAAACAAGATCAACGTTCGGAAGAGCAGTTACTTTACGCCAAACCGAAGTATCACCACTAAATTCTAATGCTTTAGCACGACCGTTTTTTTCGAGATATTTATTTACTGAAGTAACACGATCACCGATTACGTCACAAAGAGCAACGATCTCAACACCTTCGACCTGAGTCAGGCGGTGTACAGCTCCGGGACCACGCATACCCAGTCCGATAACAGCTACACGAACAGTCGGGATTGGGTCACATCTTAGTTCGAGAACATCCTTTTGTCCTTTTGGACGTTTTGGAGTCGGTGTTTTAATAATTTGTGCCTGCATAAAAGGTGCAATTGCTGAAAACAGCAAGCAGACAAGAACAATTTTCTTTAGTAATTTCATAATTAATAGTGTTTATTGTGTTTAATATCCAAAATTTTGATCGCCTTGAAGCAGTGGGTTGTAGTCAATCGCAGACTGAGGGATCGGCATGAGTAATAGTCGGTCACTCCATGCTTTATCTACCACTTTGTATCCATTCGGTGCATATGTCGGTCCATTCATGACTGATGCGCAATATTCGGTTCCGTAACGACGCATATCATCGTATCGGTGCCCTTCAG
>JBOFXU010000102.1:0-2565 GCA_051654305.1 Bacteroidales bacterium
AGGTGGGACAATCCATCTGTTTTGTCTCCACTCGTGGAAGCCACAACCAATGAAGGTCCTAAGATAGAGCTTCCGGCAACCGGATTGAAGATGACCGCAGATGTCGTGGCAAATCCATTGGCAGATTCACCTTTGATCCTAAAGAATACAGCTTCTGGTATGTTGCAGTGGAAAGCACAGTTTTTCCATACCAGTCAGCAGTTTACCAAATTCTCTACGGATACGCAGGTTCAGATTCAACAAGCAGATATTGCTCCGGGTAAAATTCGTAGCGAGCGCACTGAAGCTCCCGATGCTGTGGTTCGTGCTGTTAATTCACTGTCTCAGCAACGTATTATGCGATACGGACAGTCACGCTACTTTGTGATTGGGGACTCTGAGCCTGTAAACGACCATTTTGCAGCAACTATGTTTGTTTCCGATGGATTAAATCTTACCGATGTGTATGCATTTCTGAAGCACGATAATCAGACAGGACCAATCCGTGTGGAAATCATGTTAGGCAATGTTTTTGGTAAGGATAAGATCATTCACTCTCAGGAGTTTTTATCCAGTCAGACTCAGGCTTACGAGCATAAAATGCGATTGGATCGTCAAATCAATATCCCTAAAGGAAGCGCTTTCTGGATCAATATTGTAGTTCCAAAAGGCAACAAATACCCACTTGGTATTGCTACGGAAACGTTGCCCGAAAACTCGTCTTATTGCTTCATGAGTATTGATGGCGGGAAAACTTTCTCCAAACTTGAAGATGCTTTACGTGGAGGTTTTAATTATCCTGAAACAGCTGTTTGGGATGTTGCAGCAGTGAGTGCAAACGGATATTTTGGTGAGTTTATCAAATTATCGGCAGCAGAAGGAACGGTTGCAGGAAACAGTGCCGACACGATCACGGTTCAGGCAGACGGAAAAAATCTGATCAACGGAATTTACAATTCGTTTATTGAGTTTTCTACCAATGACCCGATGGCAAAAGTGCTAACTCACCCACTGACATTTACAGTAACCGGACAAAAACCGAAATTGGTTTCAGAAAAGATTGTCAATTTTAGTGATGTATTTGTTGGAGCAAACAAAACCATTGATATTGAAGTAGCGAATGAAGGGTTGGGTGCATTTAATATTGCTTCGGTGACATCAAGTAATCCTGCCTTTTCAAGACAAAACTACATCAGTACAATCAATGCACATGATAAGAATATCATGAAAATTCGCTTTGCTCCAAAAACAGAAGGTAGTCAGTCGTCTACCATTACTATTAAGGGGACAAAAGGCGAATCCTACCAGTTTACGGTGTACGGTATTGGTTGTGTCGAAGGTAAATTGGCTTATACTCCTGAAGTCCTTCAGGTGGGTGATATAAAAACCGATGGCGAAACGAAATCTTTGACGATGAAACTTCGTAACATTGGTAAGTATCCCCTCGAATACGCATTTGTTAATTATGCCGGAGAGCTTGAAGGCGACCTCGCAAATATTGCCAGTCGTACCGATGCAAACAAATATGGATACCGCATGCTTCACAACATCAACAATCCATCGTTGAATGTAGTCTGGACTGATATTTCAGGCATCGGGGAAAATATCACTTCTCAATTCAGTGCAAGAGAACGTGCTGTGCCGGTTCATTTAGGGTTCTCGTTACCTTTCTACCAGCAGAGCTACGATTCATTGTACATCACCGATTGTGGTATTCTATCTTCACACCGCGATGTTCCTTTGACAGTTTGTCTTCCTCCAAGTGCGAGTGAAGCCTGCTGGTTACATTCAGCTGTTATATCAGGATGTGGATTTCCGCTTAAGTTCAATAAGCAGAGTCGTATTTATGTACATCGCACTTCGGGTAAACTGATCGTTAGCTACGAAAATATGGGGATTGATAACCCTCAGTACATGTATGGCTTGTTCGATTTCCAGATGGTACTCCAGGAAAACGGAAACATCGACATCGTTTATAGAAATATCAACTATGAGGTTCTGTCCAACCTATATGCATTCTTCATTGGAATGTGCAACGAAGGATCGACAGATCCGTTTGTGATCAACGAGATGGACCGTATGCTCAATATTGACGGAGATCGAAATACAGATGATTTCCAGCCTCAGATGAGTTTCCGCATTCTTTATCCGGGCAAGACCGTTGTGGAGCAAATTTCAGAACCGAAAGGGATGTTACAAATCGGGGAGGAGAAAGAACTTACTCTTGATATGCGTTTTGCAGGTCTTTCCAAGGGGGCATTTAGTCAGAATCTCAATATCCTGACGACAAATCCTCTGACTCCGATGGCTCATTTCCAGGTTGAAGGGAATATGGATATCGAAGGTAAATCTGAGTTGTTTATCTCTCCGAAGGAGGAGATCAAAGGCTTGAGTTGTTTGCGTACACAAAAACTCAAAGGTGAAATACAGATCAGCAATAAGGGGACAGCTCCTATGGTGATCAATGAAATCACAGCTTCTGATAAGCATCTTTTATTCGAGCCTGTTTCCGAGAAAGAAATAGCTCCGAATACAACCTATCTGTTCTCTTTTGACTGCGAAACTTCTGTTGTCGGAGATTTCTCT
>JBOFXU010000103.1:0-4463 GCA_051654305.1 Bacteroidales bacterium
AACATTACAAAGATATATATAGTTCTTAACGATTGATTCTTGTGGTAAAGGCAAAAAGTAAAGATATAAAAAAAATAAAATACTTAATATCAGCGTATTAGCAAAAATCAAAGGGTCAAAAAAGTAAACTTTTTTGACCCTTTGGGTAAGTGATTATCACGTAGAAATATTAATATTCCCGAGTTTTCGTATCAAAATCGTAAATTCATCTTTCGATACAATTGATTTGTTCCGGATACGTAAACGGTTGTTGTAAACCGTCTGTGTAGAGATCCGCAGAAACTCTGCTATCTTCGTACTATCATTAATGCCCAGTCTGACTAAAGCATAAATACGGAGCTCTGTATTGAGCAGTTCGTTTGTTTTAAGTACAATGCGTTCCTCCGGACGCAGGAGTTTATTAAACTCATCAATAAAGTCCGGATAGAGATTCAAAAATACAGCATCAAAGTTGTGATAAAACTCCTTCACCTCCTGATCAATATTCAACGGTACATCTGCCATAGCCGAAAGATCCTCCTTCGCTCCGGCTCTCATTCTTTTCTTAAATCGCTTGTGGTGCTCATCCATCTTCGACAGATAGTTGGAGCATAGATTAAATACATGACCGATATACTCCTCCTTCACCAGATTTGCTTCCAGCATCTCCTGGTTCAGGTTTTTCAGTTGCAGGTTGACTTCTTCAAGTTCCCGCTGAGTAAGGGTGAGTTTCGTTACATTCGCATTCAGCAGGTTATTACTGGTTGCAAGTGCCTGGTTCGATTTTCTAAGTTTCAAAAACTGGAAAGCAATGATGATGATTGCTACAATTGCAATCAGCGTAATAATCATCAACCCGATAAAGATAGCTTCAAGCTTCTTCTCCCGTTCAGCATCCCGTGCCATATTCCTGCTGTACACCGCATCCATTATGTTGGCAATTTCCACAGCCCTGATCCGCGCCTTATAGATCTGCGCATTTTTCAGACAAAGATTTATATACCGATACGTTCGATCAATATCCCCTGTCTGAAAAAGGAGTTGTCCCAGCTCCTGAAGCGAAGCAATTTCGCGATTCGCACATCTCAGGTCTGCCATTGCAGAATAAGCAAGGGCATTAATTTTACCCACCATATCTTTCTCCTCCGAGTAGAGGTGTCCGAGGGCATAAAGCAGCATAGCATCTTTCCGATCCGAGAACGTACTCTTTTCCAGATTCCGCTCCAGTTTCTGACGATAATAGGCAAGACTGTCGGTTTCGCGATATTTCCATGCCAGATTCCACAAATAATCCTCATCTCCCGGCTTGTTCATTCGCTGAACACTATCTATACACGAAAGTTGCTGGGCCTGGTAATAATGAACCATTCCGGGTTTGATTTCCGTATTGTGACACGTAGCGTATTGGTGCAAATGGCTGTAGAGGTATGCCTTGTTACCATAATAGAGTTTAGCCAGATCTCCGGAGAGTTCAGAAGGCTTAATCCCTTCGAAAACTTTGAAAGATTCTACAAGCAATCCCGTAGCTGCCAGCAAACAGGCTCTTTCTATTTTATTTCTGACCAGTTCGTCTTTGTATTGATTTTTTGTAGCCAGCTTGTCGAGATTATCCAGCCACACCAGTGCAGAATCACTGTCGAAAGTTTTGTATTCCTGATAGATTTGTTTGTTCTTCCAGTAAATTTCGTCTGTCAGACCCGTCGAAGCATTTTTCTTGAGCTGCTTCAGTCTGTTTACTTTCTCTTTAATAAACTCATCATTGATTTGAATCAGTGAGTCTAACTTTTGAAGTGCTATTTCATTGTTCTGATGAAAAATATCTTTTCCAAACACGAGCACATTATATAGTATAAATAGGTTTAAGAGTAAAATTCTTTTCATTGGTTTATAGATGGCAATAGTATTACTTAGTGTTCTTATATGCAAATATAAACAAATATTGATTATACTCAACTTATTTATATTTTAAAGTATCATTCACAATCACTTTCCAAAAGCAATTTTTAAAAACATACATTCTACTTGTTTCCATAAAAAAAGCACCTGACCGATCCGGTCAGATGCTTTTTACATCAGTGCTCAGAATGAGATTCGAACTCACACAGGAATACTCCCACTACCCCCTCAAAGTAGCGTGTCTACCAATTCCACCACCTGAGCCTAAATGAGAGCGAAAGACGGGACTCGAACCCGCGACCCTAACCTTGGCAAGGTTATGCTCTACCAACTGAGCTACTTTCGCGTTTTGATTACAGGTGCAAAATTAGAGCTTTTTTCTGAATATGCAAACATTTCGGTCTATTTTTTTCTCATTCATTTTATAAGCTTAAGGCTATTTACCACTAATATTTTAAGAATCAGAAGAATATTAACAAATCAGAGCTTTTAATATCTATCAGACAAATATTCTACAAAACAATAGGAATACATTATTTTAATTTTTACATTTGGAATCTTTAAACAAATTTGAGAACCGAACGTTATTTTTAGTAGACCAATAAGCTTTGTTTCATGAAACTACAACGAATAAACTCCAACAGTAGAGCGTATCTTTATTATCTCTCTACCCTTCTGATTTTCCTATTAACCATAGGATGTTCCAAGCAGAAGCCCGTCACTCCCGACGCCAGTTTTAGTGCATATATCGGTGCATACACAAGCGGTGTCATTCCGGGGAGCTCTCCCATCCGGATCATTCTCTCCAACGATTTGAATGAAATAAATATGGATGAGAAGCAGACAGCTAAACTCTTTTCGTTCTCACCTTCGCTATCCGGAAAAACCATCTGGAAATCGTCTCGCGAAATTGTTTTCATTCCCGATTCAGGGAGCATGAAACAGGGAACTCTCTACAATGGTGAGTTTCTTCTGGGAAAAATTATGGATGTCGACAAAAAACATCAATCTTTTCCTTTCTCATTTGAAATCATTGCGCAAAACCTCAGCATAGAGACTTTTGGTTATACCCAGATAGGGGATAACCCTGCCTGGAATTCCCTGAACGGTGAGCTCCTTTTGGCAGATCATGCCGACGAGAAACTGATAAAACAGATGCTTTCTGCTACAATCGACAAGAAGAATCTCAATATCACTGTGGCTCCTGTTGGCTCAAAACGTCACTACTCTTTTATCATCGATAGCATTCCGCGTTCAACAAAAGACCAGACTATTGAACTGAAAGTAGATGGAAATGTTCTCGGCATTTATAAAAGATGGGAGGGGGAAATAGAAATCCCTTCGCTGGACAAATTCAAAGTGATTTCCTGTCGCTATATCCAGGCGGAATCAAATTACATTGAACTCTTTTTCTCCGACGCCCTGAGCGCATCGCAGAAGCTAAACGAACAACTCTTCCTTTCGGGGGTATCCAATGTCATCTTTCAACAGGATAAAAACCGGGTGAGAATCTACTTCCAGCCCAATCCCGAAGTGACCTCCGTAAGTGTAAACATCGCTAAGACTATTAAGAACCAGGACAATAAAATCCTCGGTACGGCAAAAGACGTTACAGTCAGCATTTCCTCTCAGAATCCACGGGTGAAACTCCTTACCGATGGTAATATTCTACCTTCGGGCGATCAGTTGATCTTCCCCTTCAAAGCGATTAACCTGAGAAGTGTATCGTTATCCATCATTAAAATATACGAGAGTAATATCCTTCGATTCCTGCAATCTAACAGCTTCGAAGGGACAAACGACCTGCGCCTTGCCGGCAGAATCATCTACCGTAAGAAAATCAATCTTTCGGCAGACAATTCCCTTAATTTGTCCCGTTGGAATGAATTTTCAGTAGACTTAGCTCCGCTGGTTCAAAAAGACCCGGGCTCTATGTACCGCGTAGTGCTTACATTTGACAAAAGTGATGGTATTCTCCCATGCAACCAATCTCCCGAGGATTATGACAGTCAGATGACTCAGCTTACCCCTGACAATGGACTTGTTTCGGCAGATGAGGAGTACTGGGATCAACCTTACGGATATTACTCACCGGTCGATTTCAAATGGAACCAATACGTGTGGGAAGATCGCAACAATCCGTGTACTCCAACGTATTATATGAGTAATGACATCTTTGCCGGATGTAACATTCTCTCCTCCAATCTGGGGATCATAGCCGAAGGTGGGTCAGGAAACAACTACTCGGTAATTGTGAACAACCTCCTCACCACAGCACCCGAAAAAGAGGTCAAAGTAACGCTGTACAACTTACAGCTTCAACCCATTGCTGAAGCTACCACAGATAAGAATGGCTTTGCTGAGCTCTCTTTTAAAGGGTCTAAGCCTTACCTGTTGACCGCAGCCAAAGAGAAAGAAAAAGGGTATCTCAAACTGGATGATGCCTCTGCCCTCTCCTATAGCCGCTTTGATGTAGGTGGTAAAGAGATTCGCAAAGGATTGAAGGGATACCTCTACACCGAACGTGGCGTATGGCGTCCGGGCGACTCTATCTTTGTCGGATTTATTCTCAACGACAAAGCAAACCC
>JBOFXU010000104.1:0-2209 GCA_051654305.1 Bacteroidales bacterium
TGTTTTGATCAGACTATTGATGGCAACGCGTTTTTCGTCGAAGCGTTCGAGTTTGATTTTTTTGATCTTATAGTTGGGCTCGCTCTTAAATGTGGAGTCTATGTTTCGTTTGAGATCAATGACGTTTCTCATTGTGACCACTCCGATACTTCGGAAGGCTCTTTTGATCACGCGCAAGTAACCATGTTTGCGGTTTTCGTTGGTCTCGTTGTTGAAGTAGAGGATATTTTGGCGTACGTGCTCAATATGTTCGTTGATGTAAGAAAGATTAATCTCTTCGTTCACTTCCAGCACTTGTTCAAAGAACTGCAGGAAAAGATCGTCCAGTTCCAGATATTCTCCGTTTTGACGGATCACTGACCGGTCAGACAGGTAGTGAAGACGAGCCTGGTCGTTATCAACCAGCTCCAATGCCTGATCATATCTGAAGGTAAGTGATTTCCTTTTTCCAAATATTTCGGTGAAAAGGCTATGCTCTCTGCTTAGTGTTTTGAGTAACTCTTTTATCGATCCGAATGTGTTCATAGTGTGGCGGTGTAAATTTCTCTGTAATGTTATACAAATTTAATACATTGTTCGCGAATAATGTAATTTAGCTTGTGAATAGTATTTAATGAAACAAATACAGGCAAGCGAAAATGTACGCTTGCCTGTATCTTTAGGTCTGTTTATACCCCGATGGGTTAGTTAAATAGGATTATTGTCAGTGAGGTGATAGCCATGAGCGCTGCAACGGATGCAGATTGCTTGACAAAAAACTGTTTACGCTTAGCTTTCCGATGTAAGAGAAAGACCATTCCGTAACTGATTAAAGCGACTACAATCCAGATGGACTCATCACTCGTCAGCCAGTATAGAAAATGCGTCAGATCTATGATCAGATACAGGCGCAGGGCTAATGCGGTTAGCAGTAAGATTAATCCTGTGGAGGTAAACGAAAGATTCATTCTTAAAAGTTCTTTGATTCGGGTATTGCTATCTTCAATAAATCGTCGTCCGGAGATGATCAGCATCATTACGCAAGACGAAAGTGAACTGATGATGAGCAGAGATGCGCTGCAGAGAATAATGGTGAGGTATGCTCTGGAAGCAATTAACTGTTCGCTGATGATGAAGTTGTCAATTTCCAAATAATTTGGGCGGAGTTCAGCGACAATAGCAAGCAATCCTGAAAAGAACATGCAGATGATAAATCCAATGCATGATTTGCGACTCAATACGACTCCGATGGAGGCTGAAATCCAGGAGAACAGGCCTACGAAAGCAGCATGGCTCATCCAGAAACGGCCATCGTAGATATACCCCTGAATGATGATCAGAAGTGTTTGCAGTACAAATACGATAAAGTAGCTGAGGCAAAGTGCCTTTTTAAGACCGGAGGTATCTTCCAAAAGAGAGAACGTATTTATCAGGAAAATGACTAAAAGCGCCAGGGCAATCGTAATATAAGCAAAGGCAATGTACTCAGACCATTCGTAGGACGTGTAAATGCGATCAATCTTGAGTTTTACAGGATTGATTACAAGAGGAGCTGCATACGTGTTCTGATAGTGGTGTATCTGGCTCAGGGCTTTGTCGGCAGGGTGCCAGTTACCGGTTTCCAGTCCTTCTTTGAGATCAAAAAGGTAGGTAGTAAATAATTGCTGTATGGTT
The DNA here is from genome assembly GCA_051654305.1 of Bacteroidales bacterium. Lineage (GTDB taxonomy): Bacteria > Bacteroidota > Bacteroidia > Bacteroidales > UBA7332 > UBA7332. The sequence goes on from JBOFXU010000104.1 coordinate 1,654, forward strand.
TCGAAATTAGAGAAATCGTAGAAGTTCATATGGGTTTCGCCCGGAGAATACCAGCGATTCTCGTGGTTGCCTTTAAGCGGAAAGACCGGGAAGAGTGTTGCCTGACGTAGCTGTAGCATGAGTGTTACTTTAGCATCAAGAGCAAGAATCTCTTTATCGAGAGTGGTACGGTCATGGTCATGGGTATCTTCGGCAAGATCAACATAGGAGCTAAGAATGTATTTTCCCCGTCCATTGAACAAGGAAAGATAGGAAAGGTGTTTGTCACCAGACCCCAAAAGGCTTGCAACCTCTTCGTTCTCCTGAGAGATAAGAGGTACTCTTTCCCAGACTTCGGGACAGAGAATAATGCTCATGACCACCTGAGTGCACAATTGTTTATTCAGATGATGCTCGTTGGTAATGCGGCTAAGTAAAGCCTTACTGAAGGTTTCGAAAGTGGATATCCTGCCGTTACTGAGTTGTACAGGGGTAGAAGCCAGTTTTTGGGCATGGTCAGCCGAAATGGTGTACTTTTTAAGAAACTCAAAGTCGGATTTGTCAATATCCTGAGCGT
>JBOFXU010000105.1:0-1896 GCA_051654305.1 Bacteroidales bacterium
GCAAGAAATCCTGATCGATAAACATCGCTTCATCATCTCCTTTTTCTGACAGACGCAATTGCTCCTGGAAGCGTTCGCGCTGATCGATCGGATCATTCAGCTCTGAGTAAGCATTCGCTATCTCTTTTCCGTTTACCATCAACTCAAAACGCTCAGTAAGCGCTGGATTGTCGCGGTGCTTTTTAGTTAGAGGCGACATCTCGATCGGATAATCCGTGATAAATGTAGGCTGGATATAGTTCCCCTCACATTTCTCACCGAAGATCTCGTCAATCAGTTTACCTTTACCCATTGTCTCATCTGCTTCGATATTAAGTTGTTTACACACTTCGCGCAATTGATTTTCATCCATTCCGTTAATATCGATGCCTGTATGTTCTTTGATTGCTTCAATCATAGTCACGCGTTTAAACGGAGCTTTGAAGCTAATCATATTTTCACCCACCTGAACCTCAGTTGTACCATTCACTTCCATACAGATCTTCTCAATCATATTTTCAGTGAAAGTCATCAACCAGTTATAGTCTTTGTACGAAACATAAAGCTCCATCACAGTGAACTCCGGATTGTGCGTACGGTCCATCCCTTCGTTACGGAAGTTACGTGAAAACTCATACACTCCTTCAAATCCACCTACAATCAGACGTTTCAGGTACAACTCATTTGCGATACGCAGATACAACGGCATATCCAATGTGTTGTGGTGAGTGGTAAACGGACGAGCCGAAGCCCCTCCCGGGATTGGCTGCAATACCGGAGTATCTACTTCGATATAGCCAAATGAATTCATAAAGTTACGCATGGTGTTAAACACGCGTGTTCTTTTCAAAAAGATGTCTTTCACACCTTCGTTAACCACAAGGTCAACATATCTCTGACGGTAACGCAACTCCGGATCTGTAAAAGCATCATACGTAACTCCGTCTTTTACTTTCACAATCGGTAGTGGCTTCAACGATTTCGACAAAAGCACTAACTGGCTCGCGTGAATAGAGATTTCTCCCATCTGAGTACGGAATACATATCCCTTAATACCCACATAGTCTCCGATATCCATCAGACGTTTAAAGACTGTGTTATACAACTCTTTATCTTCGCCTTCACAGATTTCGTCACGCGCTATATATACCTGGATACGTCCTTCTGAATCTTGCAACTCAATAAATGAAGCTTTACCCATGATACGACGGCTCATAATACGACCGGCAACTGACACTTCGCGTTTTTCAGCAGCGTCATCTGCAAAATTTTCTTTAATTTCTTTCGTATAACCGGTCACTACATATTCAGCTGCAGGATAGGGCTCTACGCCTAATTTCTTAAGTTCTTCTAAACTGTTTCTTCTAACAATTTCCTGTTCGCTTAGCTCTAAGATGTTCATATTATTCCAAAAAATATTAATCCTATATCTCGCAAAAGTAATAAGATTTATTTAAATTATCGTCTTAAATAACTAAAATCCCACACAAGGAGCACTCATCGATATTCGCATCAGAAGGCCCAACAAATGCCAATCCCACTTATAACATAAAAAGTTGTGAAAGTGTTTGAATAAAAATCGTGCTTAGGATTATTTCACAATAGATGCGTCCAGCGCTGCATTCAGCTCCCGCAAAACCTTTACTACACCATCTTCCTCATTGCTATCAGTCTCAAAACGCGAGACCGCTTTCAACTCAGGATGAGCATTTTGCATTGCGTAAGAGTAGTAGGCCGATTGCATCATCTCCAAATCATTCAGATAATCACCAAAGACCATCGTCTCCTGGGCTGTTATCCCCAAATGCTTCTGCAAACATTCAATTGCCCTGCCTTTGTTCGCTTGTTTTGTCGAAATATCTAACCAGATCTTTCCCGAAACCTTCACCAGCACACGGTCTTCCCACGACTTAAAAT
>JBOFXU010000106.1:0-2861 GCA_051654305.1 Bacteroidales bacterium
GTATATAATGGTCCTTTGTACGGAAGGGTATGGGCTAAGTAGGGGTGTTTCTTGTAAATTGAATCCGGATAATTAGCCTTATTTGTGTACGGTTTTCCAACGGAGATATAACTTGCGCTATTTAGTTGGCAGTAGTTGATCTTTTGAATGGAGTTGTATGTCTCTAAATGATTATGTCCAGAGAGGGCTAAGGCGATGACAAAACCTTCTCTTTTCTTTGATTCTAAAAGAGCTCTGGCTTTTTTATGGCTTGCATTATCGGTTAGAACACCATCAATAGGCGTATGAGAGAACAGGATATAATGTTTGGTTTTATCGTTTATCATAAGATCTATCCAGTCTAATTGATCCGAATTGATCAGGTCCTTGTTTTTAGAGCTGTAATAATTTGAGTGGTTATAATCTACTATTTCGTCTGAAGGATCGGTACAGAAATTTGTGTCAAGGATAATGAATCTAAAGATACCATGGTCAAAGGTATAATACGAATTTTCAATTCCAACTTTTCTGCAATACTCCTTTTTCGATCCGAGATCTAAGTCGTGATTTCCTAAAACAGAGTAATTGGGGATGTTCAGATTGTTCCAATATTTCATCACTGAATCATTTCTTGTATGATTTATTGCAAAATCGCCAAGTTGTATGATAAAGTCAACATCATTGTTTTCGCTGGATGATACAATTTCTTTCAGCCGATTAAGTCCATCCGGGATAATGTCTGTATGCAGGTCTGTAAAAGCAATGAACCGGACCTTTTCTTGAGCAAAAGAGGAGAAAGCTGAGAATGTTAGAAGTAAGAATAGTAGGTGTCTTTTCATAGAAATGGATTTAATATTTTTTGTTGTTAGTTCTAAAAATTGCAGCAAAAAAAAGGCGCTTGATCTGATGATCAAGCGCCTTTTAGCGGTATGGACGGGACTCGAACCCGCGACCCCCTGCGTGACAGGCAGGTATTCTAACCAACTGAACTACCACACCGTTGGGAAAGGATTTTGATTATAGAACAGGCCTTTCAACTGTTCTTTGGCGGTATGGACGGGACTCGAACCCGCGACCCCCTGCGTGACAGGCAGGTATTCTAACCAACTGAACTACCACACCGTTGAGCGGTTGTTTTGTCTCAACTGCGATGCAAAGGTAGGATATTATTTTTAATTTGCAAACTTTTGATGAATATTTTTTCGCACTTTGGTTTTACTTTGCGGGCAATTAATAGAAAAACTAATATTATGAATCGTTTATTCTTATGAGAAAATACGGATGTTTTTGGAGTGTATGCTTTTCGTTGCTCTCTTTTCAGGTACTGGCGAGTGAGCCGGTGGTCAAATCGGATACTGTAGTGTGTACACCAGGCGAAGAGTGGTGGGGAGGAATGGTCGCTCTTGGGAATCAGATGCCTTTTCAACCCAGCGGGAAGGTAATAGACTTGTCTAAGCGTAATAATAATAATCAGAGCAGTTCGCTTTTGCTCTCGTCGGCAGGACGCTATATTTACAGTAAGAGCCCTTTTGCATTTCGGCGTATCGAGGGGGGAGTGGTGATACAATCGGGAGAGCAGGGGTTTGAGATTGTTAGTGCGGGGAAATCTCTGCGGGAGGCTCATTTGGGAGCAATGCAAAGGCATTTCGCACCGGACGGGACGATTCCGGATTCGCTGTTTTTTGTTCAACCGCAATATAATACCTGGATAGAGCTTTTGTATGATCAGAATCAGAGAGACATTATCAGGTATGCCAATAAGATTAAGGAGCATGATTTTCCAGTGGGGATATTTATGATTGACGATAACTGGCAGCGCTATTACGGGAATTTTGAGTTCAAAGCGGAACGGTTTCCCGATCCGAAGGGGATGATTGAAGGCTTACATCGCGATGGGTTCCGAGTAATGCTCTGGGTTTGTCCGTTTGTATCGGCAGATTCTCCGGAATTCAGGGAGCTAAATCGCAAGGGGTATCTTATTCGACGCAAGGGAAGTCCGGCGGCTGCGCTAATTCAATGGTGGAATGGGTACAGTGCTTGTTATGATCTGACGAATCCGGAGGCTAAAGCTTATCTGATTGCTCAGTTGAAGGAGGTGCAGAGGAAATACGGAGTGGATGGGTTTAAGTTTGATGCTGGTGATCCAGAGTTGCATGTCGGGGAATTTGATTATCACGATCCGAAGGCGACAAGTGTCGATTTTTGTCAGCATTGGAGTGAAGTCGGGTTGTCGTTTCCGTATAATGAGTTCAGGGCTTCGTGGAATTTCGGGAATAAACCTCTGGTGCAGCGATTGGGGGATAAGGATTACTCGTGGGGAGCACTCTCTTTGCTGGTTTCGGATATGATTTCGGCAGGATTGCTGGGTTACTCTTATACATGTCCGGATATGATCGGTGGGGGACAGTTTGCTTCGTTTCAGGGAGTAGACCGTTCGAAGCTCGATCAGAAACTGATTGTGCGTTCGTGTCAGATTCATGCGATGATGCCGATGATGCAATATTCGGTGGCACCCTGGAATATTCTGGATGAGGCTCACTTGCAGCTTTGCCGTGAGGCGAACGAGCTTCATCAGAAGTTTAGTCCTTATATAACGGCCCTGGCCAGAGGCTGTGCGGAGACCGGTGAGCCTATTGTACGCAGCATGGAGTATGTTTATCCGGGAGAAGGGTTTGCTCACTGTAAAGATCAGTATATGTTGGGTGATCGCTATCTTGTTGCTCCGGTGTTGAGCCGAGAGGACCGAAGGAGTGTGCGCCTGCCGGCTGGAAGATGGATAGACCCTAAGGGGAAGCGTTATAAAGGAGGAAGAAGTTATACTTTTGAGGTTCCGCTCGATGAGGTATTGTATTTCGAGAGGCAATAAAAGAACGAGAGCGAAA
>JBOFXU010000107.1:0-4805 GCA_051654305.1 Bacteroidales bacterium
CCCGGATCACTGTTGTTGGTCGCTTTATTCGTAAATATAGTATTGATGAGTTACCTCAGCTTTTTAATGTACTCAAAGGAGATATGTCTATCGTAGGAAACAGACCTTTGCCACTGTATGAAGCAGAACTTCTGACTAAAGATGATTCGATTGACCGTTTCCTCGCTCCTTCAGGAATCACAGGTCTTTGGCAGGTCGAAAAGCGCGGCGATTCAGGAAAAATGTCTGCTGCAGAAAGAAAGGATCTCGATGTTTATTATGCCAACCATTTTAGTCTGGCTATGGACATGAAGATCATATTCCGGACCTTTACTTCATTTATTCAAAAAGAGAACGTATAAAAACCTAAATAACATGAAGCGTTTCGTTTTCCTTCTATTTTTCTTTGGCATTGCGGTAACCGTAACGTTGCAGGCTCAAATTGATAGCATCCTTACCGCATCTGACAAAACATTATCCGAAGTTCTTCTACCTCCGGTGGAAGTCCTTTTTGAATCTTCCCGCAATAATGCCCGGATTGCTTATTACGAATCTAAAACTCGGGAAGAAAAGCATAATTTGAGATCTATTAAAAGAGAATGGCTTAGTTTTTTTCGTGTGGTAGGAGGTTACCAGTATGGGCAGTTCTGGACAAATACCGTAGAAAGTGATATCTCCACTCCAATCATTCAAAACTCAAGAGACAATCAAAGTTATTACAATGCCGGAGTAACCCTTAGCTTGCCTTTAACCCAGATTGTCGATCGTCAGAATCGCATAAACAAGCAGAAAGAAACAATTAAACAGACGGAATTTGAAATTCAGCGCTATTGGGAAGAGCAGAAAATGTTAATCACAGAGTCCTATACGGAAGCTGCAAGATGTCTGCATATGGTCAAGGTTCAAGCTGAAGCATTAAATCTGGCTGAAGCACAGTACCTTTCCGCTTTGACTGATTTCTCCAAAAATGCAATAACACTTCCCGATTTGAGTAGATTGAAAGGTTTTCATGCAGAAGCTGTTGGCGATTATGAACTCATTATGGCTCAGCTGAAGAATGCTCTCATACGCCTCGAAATGTTAAGTGGTTACAAAATAATGAAATAAGATGAATATTTTACAGTACATTTTTAAGCTTATATACCGGGTTAGATGGTGGCTGCTTGTCTTACCGCTAGTTTCGGTGTTCATTGTCTTTCTTTTTACAAGAACAATGCCCAAAATATATAATGTATCAACCACTATATACACAGGAGTAGCTTCCGGATTTAATATTGAGTCAGCCGGGCCGAGTATTCTGGATATGAACTCGGTAAATAATGAGCTCGACAACCTCATTAATGTTATCAATTCTCAACGTACGCTGGAGGAAGTTTCGCTCCAACTTCTTGCCCGAACAATGGCTAAAGGAAATGCTTCAACCGACACTGAAGATGTTATGGCTGAATCATATTCAACGATCCGCGAAACAATACCGCAGGATTTATTAGATCAGATGGATGGGAAATCGGAAGAGGAACTTGTTGAGATCTTCAAAAAGTATAAAAAACATGACCGTGAAAACTTTATCTATAATCTGCTAAACAGAGAGACTCCTTATTTCGGAATCAAGGAGCTTCAGAAATTGGTGGTACGCAGGTTGCAGAATAGTGATATGCTTCAAGTTTCTTATGCTTGTGATGATCCGGGTATTGCTTACAACACCCTGAATATTCTGAATAAAGAGTTTGTGTCTCAATATCAGCAGATTCGTTTTGGTGAAACGGATAGTGTGATTGACTATTTTCGATCAGAATTACAAAAGAGAGGGGATTTGTTAAAACTGGCAGAAGATTCATTGATTGAATTTAATGTTCAAAACATGGTTATTAACTATGAAGAACAGACCAGACAGATGGCAATTCAGTCCCGTGACTTCAATCTGGAGTACTCTCAGGCCGAAGCGCTCTACTCTTCTTCATCTAAACTCGTAGAAGAACTAGAAGAGCGAATCGGGTCAACAGTGAATATTGTAAAAAACAACAATACTTTTATTCAGAAGATGCAGGAATTATCAAATGCATCCTATCAAAAAGCTGTGGTCGAAACATTCGATAATAAGAATAAAGAAAATGGTGTGCCCTCTTATTTTGATACGAATGTTACTGCCAGGGAAGATTCTCTTCTTCAGTATGTTACTTCATTGGATGGAGAGCGCTCTACTAAAGAGTGGATTACGTCAAATGAAATTATGAAGGAGTGGTTTATAGCTACGTTAAATAAGACAAAAGCCAAAATTGCCCTGGAAGTTTTGACGGAGCGTAAAGCTAATCTTGACCGTGACTATGTGTTTTACTCTCCGGTAGGTGCAATGCTTAAACAGAAAGACCGCCAGATCAAGTTTAATGAAACCAGTTTTCTTGATATTCAGAATAGCTTGAACTATGCGTTGACCAGAAGACAGAGTATTCAGATGGGTACAGCTTCGCTAAAGGTGCTCAATCCTCCTTTATACCCGCTGGAGTCCGAACCATCTAAACAACTTCGTTATTTGCTGGCAGCGTGGTTTGCAACACTCTTTTTAATTGTGTTTTATGTGATTCTGATGGATCGTATCGATACTACGCTTAAAGATAAATCCCGGACAGAAGATTTTACCGGAGGTACTGTTATGGGAGGATTCCCAGCGCCATTTAAGGGTAAATATGCAAAATATCAAGCAGAAGGTGACCAGTTTGTGCTGAGTAGTCTGGGGCATTCTATCCGCTTCTATTTGAATAAGCAGTACCCGAATACCATCAATCTGCTGAGTCTTGATCCGGATATGGGAAAAACATTTGTTGGTTCTAAGCTGGCGGAAGAGCTCAATAGAGAGAATATTCGTGTGAAACTGCTGAACTGGGAAAAAGATTTTGATACGAAGTCGCAGGAGTACATTTGGGCCGATAATTTTAAATCGATCTATCCGAATACAGGGAATGAACAGGTGCTGTTTGTAGAGTTACCTCCTTTAAGTATTGATGCAGTTCCGCAGAATCTGGTTGGTAGTGCAACCCTCAATATCCTTGTGCTGCGTGCTGATCGTTCATGGAGTAATCAGGACCAGATCTTGTTTGATCGTCTGAAGAAAGAGACAAAAGACACCCCTTTGGTAATTCTGTTGAATTACATCGAGCGCGATGATATGACAGATATGGTAGGGCTGTTACCTCCCTACACGAAAGTAAGAAGCCTTTTCTACCGGCTTTTTAATTTCGAGTTTAAATTAAAATGACAACTAAATAACATGCAGATGTACCTAAATATACACAACTTGCTGAAGGGTAATTTCAAAAGTCTATTTTTGATCTTAGCCACGTTTTTGATTGTGTATTTCACGGTTGAAGTGGGATGGTATGCGGGATTTTTAGTCTCGCTCGTCCCACTCTGGTTATACTATCTGATATTTACCATCGAGCATCCGAAATGGATATTGATATCTCTATTCATTCTCAACTATTATATCCTGGCTTTTAGTCGATATATCGATAATTTTCAGGGGGGGATTTTGATGGATGCGTTCTTCTTTTTTGCGATTTTTCTGATTTTCGCAACAAGTCCCCGAAAATATCACTATCCCTGGAATCGATTGCTAAATGTTTTGACCTTTTGTACTTTTGCCTGGGTTATTTTCTGTGTCTTTCAGTTGTTTAACCCTGAGCTGGTATCGTTTAGTGCCTGGATACAGGGGGTTAGAGGAATTGCTATCTACTTCTTCCTGGTAATCATCTTAGCTCAGCTGCTGTTTACAGATTTTAACGACCTTAGAGTGGTTGCCATTGTTTGGTCTGTATTAGTTCTGACTGCCATTGCAAAAGCGATTTTTCAGAAGTATGTGGGTTTTGATACCGCCGAATTGCGTTGGCTCTTTACAGAAGGTTATGCAAGTACCCACATTATTCACACAGGTACCCGTTATTTTTCCTACTTCACCGATGCTGCAAATTTTGGTGCAGCCATGGCTTTTGCTATGGTTTTCTTCCTATTGATAGCCTCAGTCCAGAAGAGCAAGCCGATGAAGATTTACTTTTTTGTCGTAGGTCTTTTATCGGCTTATGCTATGTTAATTTCTGGAACACGAGTTGCTATTTTTATTCCGTTTTTTGGGTTTGCTATTTATGCACTTCTTATGCGTAATACGCGAGTGGTTTCCATTTTTACGATACTCTTGGTTGTGATGTTTGTATTCTTTAAATACACTATGCTTTTACAAGGAAACCAGACGATCCGAAGGATGCGTAGTGCTTTCAATCCACAGCTGGATGCCTCTTTTCAGCTTAGGTTAGCCAATCAGCAAAAAATGAAAACCTATATGGCTCACCGCTTTTTCGGGATTGGTATTGGGATGTCAGGCAGGAAAGGTCAGCAAAATGCGCCCGATGCTTTTATGTCGCAGATCCCTACAGACTCCTGGTTCGTGCTGATATGGGTTCAGACGGGTTTGGCTGGATTGATTTTGCATATCTTCACGCTGATTATTATCATGGGTTACGGAGCCTACATTATTATGTTTAAAGTCAAAACCAGGGAGCTCAAGGTTTATCTCGCCGCTTTTCATGGCGGAATTATTGGTATGATTGTTGCCTCCTACGGAAATGAGATCTTCGGACAGTTTCCGAATGGATTTACTATCTATCTGGGAATGGCTTTTATTTATCTGGGACCCTATTATGATAAAGAGTTGTTAGCGAAGAAATCTGATGATACTCAATTATTGGCAAATTCATTGCCGGTGAAACAAATTCAGGCACATGAGAACAAGTAATACAATAGATATCTCCATAATTACGGTCAACTATAATGGCTGG
>JBOFXU010000108.1:0-11000 GCA_051654305.1 Bacteroidales bacterium
GGAAGTGGACCATGCCTGTTAGAGATTGGGGATTGATTATGAATCAATTTATCTGTATCTTTGGTAAAAGGGTCCAGATCTAATGGCTTAAATCTGAACCCTGCTATTTTTCATTTACACAAAATACTGGACACTGTCTACCGGTAGTTTCTATCTATACTTTAAATATCAAAAACTTACAGCTCCTCATAAAACTTTATTCCGTTTGCTTTCCACATCTCTTTTACGAAAGGTAGTCTTTGAAGGAATGCATCGTAGTTTTTGTTGTCTTCTCTGCTCCATACTGCCTCAGCAAAACCTGCGACACGCGGGAATGACATTACTTGTAGTTTCTCTACTGTCGGTACCCACTCACGCCACATCTGGCAACCAGCACCTACGATATTTTTGTGGTACTCTTTTTCGAGGTTCCCCGGAATTGGATTGAATGCATAGATTCGCTTCAATGGGATACTTCCGTAGCTATAATCCAGGTAGGTATCAGCATGGTAAGAGTTTACCAACTGGTAGCCTTTACGTGCAGCTGCAGTCATATCTTTCACGTCGCCTTTCCAGAACTGAACCATGACGTTCTCTGCAATTTCTGTTTTAGGTTTATCGAAGCTGATTTCTCCCGGGTGAAGGTCTTTTCCTAGAATTTCATTCCAGCCCATCATTCTTGCTCCTTTACTTTTGATAAACTCAGACATCATATTTACAAATTCAATCTGGATGTCCATGAATGAGCTATATCCCATTTTTTCTTTGTGTGCAACCATGTTTGCATCTTGCTCCCAATGGTCGAAACGAACTTCATCACCTCCGATATGGATCACATCCGCATCAAAAAGATCGATAACCTCAGCTACTACGTCTTTCAGGAACTTTTGTACTTTCGGATCGATAACATTGAAAATGGCATAATGTTTTCCAAACAATACTGGTACTTCGATTTTCTCGTTTTTAGTCCCAAGCCATGGGTAAGAAGCAATCGCTGCACTGGCATGACCCGGCATTTCAATTTCAGGTACTACTTTGATCTGACGTTCGCGACAATAGCGAAGAATGTCTTTCACCTCTTTCTGAGTATAGAATCCTTCGTGAGGCTCTCCGGAAGTTTTGCCACTTCCCCACGTTCCGATCTCTGTATCTTTACGTTTTGAACCGATTTCAGTCAATAATGGATATTTTTTACTTTCGATTCTCCATCCGGCATCGTCTGTCAAGTGCCAGTGTAGTACGTTGATTTTAAGATCAGCCAAAGCATCAACAAGACGTTTCAACTCTTCAACGCCTAAGAAGTAGCGGCTTTCATCCAACAGATAAGATCTCCAGGCAAAGCGTGGTGCATCTTCTACAACCTGACATGAAAGCGAGATTGCCGACTTTCCTTTTTCAGCATTGATTAATTGCAACAATGACTGAACTCCATAGAACAACCCTTTATCTGATGATGATTTGATCTCAATCCCATTCGATTTGATGGATAGTGTGTATGCTTCTTCTCCTGCACTGTATGAAGCGTCAAGAGTTAAAAACACAGGAGTAGCTCCTTTTTTTTGTTTGATGCCAAATCTTTTGTTTAGCTCGGTCATCAAATAATTTTTCTGATTGGTTTTGCCTTTGGTCTTCACTTCGATTTCGCCGTTAATAGCCAAAGATCCTTGTGTCATCTGCACGGAGTTAGGAACCGGAATAACAACATCTTTTGCACTACGGGCATGCAAACCGGTAACACTTGCTACAAACAGCAGTAGACTTAAAAATGATTTTCTCATAAAAGGTTATATAAATAATTTAATGTATGCTCTGTGTAATATCTGATTCAGAAACAGATACCTCTGCCTTTCAATTTTCTACAAATATAATTAACACAAAAGGATATTACAACCGCAATATTGCTTTAATAAATTTATTTCCTGAAAATAGGTATAAAGAAAGAGGGAAAGAACAGTCTAAACTATTCTTTCCCTCTTTCTTTATTGGTTTTGTTCCTTTACTCGTGGAGCATAAGAGAACGGATGTGTCTCGATAATTGCAATGGTATTCTTACCTACAAGTTTTCGGATCGGTTTCAGGAAACGTAATTCGGCATTGGAACAAAGCGAAATAGCCGTCCCTTTGCGTCCTGCACGACCTGTACGACCGATACGGTGGAGATAGGTTTCGGGTTCATTGGGCAAGTCATAATTGATAACAAATCCCATGTCCTCGATATCGATACCCCGTGCTGCAAGATCCGTGGCTACGAGAAAATCGGTTTGCCCCGATGCAAATCCCCGAAAAGCCTTGCTTCGTTCATCCTGCTCTTTATTTCCATGGAGAGAGGAAACCGAAAGGCCTGTATTTGAAAGAGAACGAGCCAGCGTATCGGCATCGTTTTTGGTTCGCACAAAGATAAGTGCAGATTTCACCTGATATTCTTTGAGTATATGGAGCAGCAGATTGAGCTTATTGGGCTTGTCCACATAGTAAGCCATCTGTTGAATTAATGACAAATCATGCTTCTCCTCCACTTTATTTACGGTTGCCGGACGGTAGAGTATTTCTTTAGCCAGTTGAACGGTATCTGACTGCAACGTAGCTGTAAACAGGGCTGTTCGTCGTTTACGCGGCAGGTCACGGGCTATCTTACGAATGGTTCCGATGAAACCCATATCGAGCATCAGATCGCCTTCATCGATAACAAGCCATTGAAGTTTACGAAAATCAATGGAGCGGTTTGCCTGGAGATGGTGCAGGCGTCCCGGTGTTGCGATTAAGATATCAGCACCTCTTTCGACCTGATCCAGCTGTTGTTCGACAGATTCGCCTCCGATAATAACAGCACTTGTGATCTTCGTGAAAGGTGTCATGCTGTCGATCTCGTGACTGATCTGCAGGGCCAGTTCGCGGGTAGGAGTCAATATTAAGGCTTTCACCCCATACGAAGCAGGGCCCTTGATTAATGAGTGGATCAGGGGCAGTAAGAAGGCAATGGTTTTCCCTGTACCGGTCTGAGCACATGCCAGTACATCTTTGCCACTCAACAAAAGAGGAATGACTTCCTCCTGAACAGGAGTGGCTTCGGTGTACCCTTTACTGCTTATCGCCTGCAATAAAGAGTCTGATAATTTAAATGAATCGAATCTCATGATGTAAAGATACGACGAAGAAGGATAATCGCGATGAAATGATTCATTTTTAAAGAATAAGTTTTATGAATAATCTCAAAAGGGAGGCTAAAAAACAGGAAGCCCGACGAAAAACAAGTTCCATCGGGCTTCATTGCTATGGGATTGGATTATTTCAATGCTTTGTAACGCGTTAGCGCTTCAAGAAAATAGTAGTCGGCATACACAAGAGGTACATCGATCTCATTGTTATGCGGAATACTTCCTACACTGTGCATCAGTATAAAGTTGTTGTTCTCGCCAAGTTTTGCACGGTAGGCATCAGATGCCAGGGAGTGTAGCATTTGCTCTGCACTCTTACGGTATTCTTTCCCTTTACGGCCTGAATACTGACTCAGCTCAAAAAGAGCCGAACAGGTGATGGCTGCTGCCGAAGCATCGCGGGGAACGGTTTTGAACTTCGACGGGTTATAGTTCCACTCCGGAGTATATCCTTCCACTCCGGCATGAAAATCCCAGAAAGGAACTTTATCTTCGGGCAGATTGGAGTGCTTAATATAGTAATCGGCCATTTGCTGAGCAATCTTCAGAAACTTTTTATCTTTTGTCTCGCGATACACCATCGTGTAGCCATAAATACCCCATGCTTGACCTCTTGCCCATGTAGAGTTATCGGTGAATCCCTGGCAAGTAGCTTTGTCGTTGACTTCCCCTGTCTTCGGGTTGTAGTCCACAACATGATAGCAAGAGTGGTCGGGACGAATCTGGTGAAGCGCTGTGGTTTCGGCATGTTTCGTAGCAATATCGCGATAACGATTATCCCCTGTCACCTGAGATGCAAAATAGAGTAGCTCGAGGTTCATCATATTATCGATGATCACCGGGTAAAACCATTTTGTTTTTCCATCCCACGCTTCGCGGTAGTCCCATGATTTAATGGCTCCGACTTTCTCGTCAAAGCGAGTACAAAGGGAGTTAGCCGATTCGACAAGAATATCGATGTACGCTTTGTTACCGGTCAGGCGGTAGGCATTCCCGTAACTACAGTACATGATAAATCCGATATCGTGATGAGATTTCAGCGTTTTCAGTGGCTCAAGAGCATTAGTCCAGCGCAGCGCACTTTTTTTAGTCTGTTCTGAGTTGTTTAATTCATACAAGTACCACAATGCTCCGGGGAAGAATCCTTCGGTCCAATCATTTCGTCTGGTACATTGCAAAGAGCCATCAGGCTTAGAGGTCCGTGGGAAAAGTGTGGAATCTTTCGCTGTAGCGACCAGATTAGAGAGCTGTTCAGTGGCAAAGGAAACATTCTCTTGCACGAACTGATCTTTCTTTACCTCCTTACGAATGCCGGATGAAAACAAAAGAGAGATCGAAATAAGAGCAAATACTTTTTTCATTCTGTTGATGTGGTTTTATTTTGTGTGTTAGATTCAGAGCAGGAATAATAAAAAAGCTCTTCTGCAAAGATAGAAGAAGCAACTAAAGAAAAAAAACTATTTCTAAAAGATAGCTATAAAAAAAGGAAAAGAGGGGCTGAATCTTAGTATCAACCCCTCTTTTTACTGGTGAAAAGTATTTTATTTCACAATGACCATTGTTGCTCCAAATCCATATTCACGGAACGAAGCATCCTGCCATACACAGTTTTTGTATTTACGTTTCAACTCATCGAGAATAGACTTGCGCAGAACGCCCTCCCCTTTTCCATGAATGAATACAATTTTTTGTCCCGGATTCTTTCCATAAGCCTGCATCACTTTGTGGAACTCCTCCAGCTGAACCGTTAATATCGCTGCATTATCCATCCCTGCAGTCGTATCGATAAGCTCCTCGATATGAAGATCAATCTCCAGTAAATCGGACTGTTTCATCGGTTTCTTCTGAATCGGCTGTTTGTTTGGTCGCTCTTCGCGCAATTTCTCTTTCATAGCACGTTCGATCTCCACCGCCGAAACCTGGAACAACTTTTCAGGAATATCTTTACGTACGATCGGATAAAGAAGAGACGGTTCGTCGAAATACTCACTATCGCGGAAACTATGAAGTTTAAAGAACTTCACCGGATCGATGCGATGTTCTACCGAAATAGGATTTTTCTGATCAAACGCTTTGCCCGACTTAAATGCCACAAGCTGTACACATACACGTTCAAGATCGTTTAGCTGCACTTTGGAGAACTCCTCCATAAACATTTTTGTATTTGGCTCGATGATCCCTGTATAGCGTACGACCCAGCCCTCCTCTTTTTTAGACATATAGCTAATAAAAAGGAAGTAGTTTGAATCATTAAGCAGGTAACAGTCGTAGTCGGAGGTCTGAAGCGCCTTGATATCCTGAGGCACATAGGCAAGATATACGGTCAGTTGTTCGCCTTCCTTTGTTTCTGTAACGTCTGTGATATTTGACAGTTCCTCTTCAACTTTATTCTGTATTGAAGGAGTAGACACAGTCATTGACCCTGCAGTATTGTAGACAGTAGGCTCCTTTGATTTTTGAGTTTCGACAATAACACATTCTTTGATCAGAACCGGAATGTCGAATCCGTCTTCATCCTCAACTGAAACCATTTCCTTGTTGATCACTTTGCTAACGATTCCTCCGCCAACGGCGTTTAGAAAACGTACTTTATCTCCTACTTTTATCATACGTGTATATTTTTAGTCGTCATTTCTTTTTGTTCCTCTCAACATCTCTCTTTTTCCCGGAGGTCCCGGCAGGCGTTCTACAAGGTATCCGGATGCGATGAGTGCCCGACGCACCACTCCTTTGGCACAATACGTAGTGAGTATTCCACCCGCTTCGGTTGCTTCGCTGATGCGGTCAAACAAAGATGGATCCCACATTTCGGGTTGCTTATCTGGAGCAAATGCATCAAAATAGATGAGATTATACGTTTCGAGAAACTCATATTTTGTAAAATCAACATGCAATTTCCGAAGGTAAAAATGGTCTGTGACCGCTGTAAAATCAGCTTCATCACTCAGCCATCCTGCAGCAGAAATGCGTTGATAAATTTCGGTCTCGTGTTCGTTAAGTCCGAGCACAGAGGGATAATTCAGATGGTCGGTAATTTCAGCCGGTAAGGGATACAACTCAAGCGTGGTGTAATATACTTTCTTACCGCTACGTGAGGCTTCGATAGCTGTCAGCAATGCATTGAGGCCCGTACCAAATCCGATTTCAAGAACTTTGTACTCCTGACGTTCCCGGGCTTTCAGACCGGTACTTATAAAAACATGCGTTGACTCTTGTACGGCACCGTGCACACTATGATAATGCTCATCCATACCGGGAATAAAGAGTGTATGACTTCCATCTTCTGTAATGATGGGCGTGATAATCCTTTCTGACATATCTGGTTAATCTTCCGTTTCCTGCAAATGTAGTATATACCTAAAGAAAAAACACTATTTTTGTAGCCGAATATTCATGTAACAAACAGTTGCAATGTGTTTTGCCTTCTCTTGGGATATTCAGGTCCACACACTTTGCCAATCTGCTTTAACTATAAAATCAGAAATGAAAATCAGAAATATAGACTTAGGAAAATATCCTGCATTACTTGCACCAATGGAGGATGTAACTGATCAATCTTTCAGATTGATGTGTAAACGTTTCGGGGCAGACATGGTGTACACCGAATTCGTATCAAGCGACGCTTTGATCCGCTCTGTCAAGAAGACAGAACAAAAACTGACCATCAGCGATGAGGAAAGACCTGTCGTGATTCAGATCTACGGAAATGATGTGGACGCTATGACCGAAGCTGCACGTATTGTAGAACAGGCCAAACCAGACATTATCGATCTTAACTTCGGATGCCCTGTTAAACGGGTAGCCGGAAGAGGCGCAGGAGCGGGTATGCTCAGAGATACTCCCCGCATGCTGGAGATCATCAGCTCGATTGTCAAAGCTGTTGATATTCCGGTGACCGTTAAAACGCGTTTGGGATGGGACAATGACTCAAAGATCATTGTTGATCTTGCCGAAAAAATTCAGGATTGTGGCGCCGAGGCTCTGGCTATCCACGGACGTACACGCAGCCAGATGTACACGGGTGAAGCAGACTGGACTCTGATCGGAGAGGTGAAAAATAATCCCCGTATGCATATCCCAATCATTGGGAACGGAGATATTACAACTCCGCAAAAAGCGAAAGAGTGTTTTGACAGATACGGCGTAGATGCCATTATGGTAGGCCGCGCTACTATTGGTCGTCCATGGATCTTCAAAGAGATTAAACACTTCATCGAAACCGGAGAGGAGATGACTCCGTTGTCTTTTGATGTAAAAATGGATATTATGAAGCAGCAGGTCATTCAGAGCGTTGAACGCCTCGATGAATACCGCGGCATTCTGCATATACGAAGACATATCGCTACTACTCCTTTATTCAAGGGAATACCTAATTTCCGGGACACCCGCATTGCGATGCTACGAGCAAATACGGTTGAAGAGTTGTTTGCGATATTTGACACGATACAAGTAAACGAATAAATACGAAAAAGAGACTATTCATGGAGGTGAATAGTCTCTTTTTTTGTACTGATCTGATATTTCTCAGCAGAAACAAAGCAAACAGAGCATGGTTGAGAAAAAATAATAAAAAAGAAGATGAAACTTAAATGAAATTTCTAAATTTGGCCTCATCATCCGAAGTTATATGCAGGAATGAATTAACCTTCTGAATTACAACAGGTGTAACGATCTATAGTAATTTATTTTAGTCTATTTATAACAAAACATGAAAGTAGCCATTTCAGGTGCAAGCGGATTTATCGGCTCATACCTAATAAAATATTTAAATTCTCTGTCTATCGAGACCATACCCCTAACACGGAAAATGTTTAAGCCAAGTATGGAAGAAGAGTTGCTCGAAGCGCTGGAAAGTGCTGACGCTATCGTAAATCTGGCCGGATCATCCATTGCCAGACGATGGACTCCATGGGGTAAGGACGAGATTATGGAGAGTCGTATCGGACCTACCCGGATTCTGGTACATGCCATCAACCGGCTTTCCAAAAAGCCCAGAATATTTATTTCGACTTCCGCTGCGGGTATTTACCCGAGCGACTACAATATTTATCGCGAAAGTGATAAGGCTACGGGCAACTCATTTTTGACGAAGGTATGCCTGAAATGGGAAGAAGAAGTGAAAGATGTCGAACCACCCGTGCGGCTAATCATCATGCGCCTGGGATTGGTCTGGGACAACAAAAAAGGGAGCCTGCCGAAAATGCTTCTGCCATTTAAATTGTTTCTGGGTGGAATGATCGGAAACGGTTATCAACCGCTATCGTGGATACATATTGAAGACGTAGCAAAATCCATTCATTTCTTTCTTACTAACGAAGAGACCCGCGGGATCTACAATCTCACATCTCCCGATGTAATAAACAACCGCACATTCACACAAATGGCTGCCAAATTGCTGGTCCGGCCAACTTGGTTGAACATCCCACCTATTCTCTTGCGTATCCTGTTCGGAGGGGCAGCCTCACTTATGGTCAAAGGACAGGCCGCTTATCCGGAAAGACTTCTGCAGGCAGGGTATTCATTTAAATACGATAATGCCGAAAAGGCATTGGCTGAAATCATCAAAAGTAAAAGAACAGAATAACAATAAAGAGCCTCCCGAAAAGTTCGGGAGGCTCTTTATTGTTATTATAGGAATTAGAGTCATGCTCTTAAAAAATCAGTTATTCGCAGAAGTATTCACCACCGGAGTCGTTGGTTCATCGGAACACAACACCACCAGTAGATTACTCACCATAGCCGCTTTGCGGTCATCATCCAACTTAACTACAGATCTCTCCTCAAGGCGTTGAAGAGCCATTTCGACCATAGACACGGCACCTTCGACAATCTTCTCCCGAGCAGCAATAATAGCTTCTGCCTGCTGACGACGGAGCATCACGGCTGCAATCTCAGGGGCATAAGCCAAATAGTTGATACGTGCTTCGACCACTTCGATCCCCGCAAGCTGAAGTCTCTCGTTGATTGCTTTTTCAAGCTCATTGCTGACCTCTTCCCCACCATCTCGTAAAGTGATCTCATGGGTCTGGTTATCGAGCAGATCGTAAGGATAATGACCGGCAAGCGTACGCAAAGCACCGTCGCACTGAATCGCTACAAACTCCTCAAAAGCCTTCATTCGTCCCGGCTGAGTCTGGCCAACCGGAGTAGCAACAATAGAAGAGGAATCAATATCAAACATACATTTATAGGAGTCGCTGATCTTCCACACCAGAATAGAGCCAATCATTATTGGATTTCCGTTTTTATCATTGACCTTAATGGGTGGAATATCCAGATTGCGGGCACGAGAAGTTAGTTTCGTTGTAGAATAGAAAGGGTTCACCCAGAAATAGCCATTTCGCTTGAATGTACCGCGATATTTACCAAAAAAGAGGATGACACGAATATCATTCGGTTCAACCATCATCAAGCCCGGTAACACAAGAAACAGAGAGGTAAAAATACAAAGGCCCCCCGCCACATAACTAATCGCCCCGAAATAGGGAAAAATAAAGCTCAAGGCAGCGATAACCAGTAATGCCAGGGCTACAAAAAGCATTAAGAAACCCGATAATACGACACCTTTGAAGTCAAATTCTTTTACGTTTTCCACAGGTATATCATTTTAATGAAACAATACACAAATATAAAAAAGTGTATAATAAAAAAGAGAACCTTTCAGAAATATTTCTGAAAGGTTCTCTTTTTTATTAATCTTCATCAGCTGCATCAGGAATTGGCAACTGACGTTTGAATGCTTCTTTGAAAGAAATCAATGATTCTGTTCCGGATAATCCAAGCGGTTGAAGCTTGGTATGGATAATCTCTAACAGGTGCTTGTTGTTACGGGCATAGATCTTGATAAACAGATCATACTTGCCGGTCGTATAGTGGCATTCGAGAACTTCCGGGATCTGATAAAGTGCATCCACAACTTCGGAGAAGCGGCTTGGATCTTTCAGATACAAACCCATGAATGTACACGTTTCGTAGCCAACCTTTGCAGGTTCGATGGTGAACTCTGATCCGGTAATAACGCCCATATTCATGAGCTTCTGTACTCTTTGGTGTATTGCTGCACCAGAAACACCACACTCACGAGCTACCTCTAAGAAAGGTACACGTGCGTTACCAATAATAATTCGTAGGATTTTAACATCCAAACTATCTAATTGAAAAGGAGCCATAGGGGGTTTTCTTAAAATTTATCGGCAAATATAAGAAAGAAAAGAGTAAATCGTAAGTAAAGAAGTTTCGTTTTTGACGGCAATAGATATATTTATGATTTAAACAAAAAAAGCTGTTCATAATGAACAGCTTTTTTATATGATCAAGATTATTTTGCATCTTGAATTGCAGAATAGTTAATTTTCAAAGCTTGTGCTTCACGAAGAGCTTGTTTGATATCAACAATAACCCCCATTTTTGTATCTGAGTCAATTTTCATTGAAACAGTCATCAACGGTTGATCCTCCTCTTTCATACTTGAACGCTCCTGAGCAATGTAATCCTGAATTTCGCCAACCTCAGCAAATTTATCATTTAACTGAAGACGCGTTTCAGAACCCATTTTTTTAGAGAATTCAGCCGTTGGTTTACCCGCATAAATGAAAGTTACCAATGATTTTTTCTCTAACTTTTGAAGCTCTGTAGCATGAGGTAATTTGAATTGAACTTTCAATGTTACTTCACGCATGGTAGTAGTGATCATAAAGAAGAAAAGAAGCGTAAAGATCAAGTCGGGCAATGAAGAAGTATTCAAAGCAGGCATCTCGCGTCCGCCGGATTTACTGAATTTTCCCATTATTTTTTCCCTCCATAGTTTTTAGGTTCCGCTTCAGAAATCATCTGAGGATAGATCTGAGCAACAGCTTTCTTTTGCTC
>JBOFXU010000109.1:0-2694 GCA_051654305.1 Bacteroidales bacterium
TCTCTCGTTGCTCTTTCTTCAATCCCGCAACGACCAGTAGGTAGGAGTCCTTAATCCATGTACGAATCAGCCGGTCCGAAACCCCATCCGTAATCTCCACCGAATTCCAGTGACGTTTGTTCATATGATAGCCGGGCACAACAAACGAATAAAGCTCCCGCAATTCCAACGCCATATCCGGATCACATTTCACATTGATGACCAGAGGTTTCGACTCAATATCAAAAAGGAGAAACATCTTATCCACCACCTTCATGACCAGAGTCGTTTCATTGAACGGAAAAGACTCCTCCACATGGGGAAGAGTCAGCACAAAATCTCTTAATTCCTCGACGTTCATAGTAGCAAAAAAAAAAGAAGGCTCCCCGAAAAAACAAGAAGCCTTCTGATCAGTTAGTAATTATATATTTTATATCAGAGACTCAGCTCCTTGTATGGCAAATCAAATGCTTCAGCTACCGCCTTATACACGACATCCCCCTTCACGACATTTAGTCCTTTAAGCAACTCTGTATTCTCTTTACAGGCAGTTTCCCATCCTTTATTAGCCAGTTGAATGGCGTAAGGAAGAGTGGCATTTGTGAGAGCTACCGTAGACGTATAAGGCACAGCTCCCGGGATGTTTGCCACACAATAGTGAACAATACCATCCACCTCGTAGATCGGCTCAGAGTGAGTAGTCGCATACGAAGTTTCAAAACAGCCGCCCTGGTCGATAGCCACATCAACCATTACACTACCTTTACGCATCAATTTCAGCATCTCCTTTTTGATCAGGTACGGTGCTTTTGCTCCCGGAATAAGCACAGCCCCGATCACAAGATCGGTGTGCGGAAGCTCTTTGCAGATATTATATTCGGAAGACATGAGGGTTTTTACATTTTTCGGAAGCACTTCTGACAAATAACGCAGACGTGGCAATGAGATATCACAGATGGTAACATCCGCTCCCATACCTGCAGCGATAATTGCCGCATTCACACCAACGACACCGCCTCCAAGAACCAGAACTTTCGCCGGATTTACTCCAGGTACACCACCAAGCAGGATACCTTTCCCACGGTGAGGTTTTTCAAGGAAATGTGCCCCCTGCTGAGCAGACATACGACCTGCCACCTCCGACATCGGAGTAAGCAAAGGCAACGAACGGTCAGATTTTTCAACAGTCTCGTATGCCAGACAGATCGCCTTACTTTTTATCATTGCTTTCGTCAGCTTTTCGTGGGAAGCAAAATGGAAGTAGGTAAACAGTAACTGATTTTCGCGGATAAGTGCATACTCAGGTTCAATAGGCTCTTTCACCTTAATGATCATTTCGGCAGTAGCGTACACCTCCTCTATCGTATCGAGAATGGTTGCCCCCATCGCTATATACTCATCATCTGCATAACCGCTATTTTCACCGGCAGTATGCTGAACAAAAACCTCATGACCATGATTCACTAATTCTTTCACACCCCCTGGGGTAAGACCAACTCGATTCTCGTTGTTCTTAATTTCTTTTGGAACTCCAATTTTCATTTGTTATTAAATTTAAAAGGTTATAGAGAGAATAATCTGCATATAAATAGACTCAGATCGTTTTCTCTACGTATTGAGATATAAGGCAAAAATTAAATTTGCGGTAAATATAAATAAAAAAGCAAATCGTCATCAAAACTGGGCAATTATTATTTTTATAGGAATAAAAAAAATGAGGAGTGCTATTAACACCCCTCATTTCTATACATTTAGTAAGATCAATTACTCTACAATTTCCATTTCGTCAATCAGACGTTTACACCCTGCATACTTCTCAATAACGAATAAAGTATAGCGAATATCAACGCTGATTGTACGCTGCAAGTCTGGTTCAAAAACAAGGTCACCGCTCATCGCTTCCCAGTTTCCGTCAAATGCAGTACCAATCAATTCTCCTTTTGCATTCATCACCGGAGATCCTGAATTTCCACCCGTAATGTCGTTAGTAGAAAGGAATGCCACTGGCATACGTCCGTCAGCCATAGCATAACGACCATAGTCTTTCTTCGTATAAAGATCTTTCAACTTCTCAGGAACAATAAACTCAAAGTTATTCGGATCTTCTTTCTGCATCACACCCTTCAAGGTTGTAATATAGTTGTAGAAAGCTCCGTCCGCCGGCTCGTAAGGCTTGATATTCCCATAGGTCATACGAATCGTAAAGTTGGCATCCGGATAAGTCGCTTTATCTTTGTTTTGTGTCAGGTAACCTTCCATAAACACACGACGAGCGTGATTGAATCCGTCATTCGTTGCTTTCAGATTGTTCGACAACTCTCCTGCTTTATTTTTCACCGATTTGGTAAACAGAATCATCGGATCATTTTCAAGCGCTTTCACCGATGGTTTAGCTTTAAATTTATCCAGGTTCTGCTGATTTGCAAAGATAGAATTTGTAAATACATCTTCTACAAACTGATCCGTATCGCCCTTGTATTTGCTGTCAATCGTAGCAAAAATACCCGGACGCTGAGCTACCGGCACAAGTTCTTTGTACAGCTTCATCATTGTTTTAGCTACTTTGCGGTCTACTTCCGCATTGTAATCTTTGTTCGCAAACTCGTTGTACGCTTTTTGCAGCTCATCCAGTTCAGAACTGATCGCAGACTTATCTTTCTTTTTCAAAGCATCGATCAAAGACATCGAAGCTTGAGGCGCTCTTGCAAACTCAAT
>JBOFXU010000110.1:0-2527 GCA_051654305.1 Bacteroidales bacterium
TCAGATGAATAAGCAATAATCTCATCTATCGGAATTCCAGGGGAGATTAAGCCGAATTTGATTTACCCTAATGGAACTTGCTTGTTGAAATCTTACGAGAAGTTAATATGCTTTTACTAACTTTGTGAGGAAATAAATCTCTGTTAATCATGAATGAATTATTAGATACGATTCAAGCGAAACTTAAAGCTTATGATCCGGCCCTTCTTGACTATTTTTCCTGCGAGGAGCTAAAGAGTAAAACCGTATTGCTCAATGAGGGGGAAGTATCGAAATATATCTATTTCATAAAAAAAGGGGCAGTCCGTATTTGGATAAATAAAAACGGAGAGGATATTACCGCACAGTTCTTCTTTGAAGGGGGCATTGTATCCGGACTGTTTGGCCGGGAGACAAGTCCATATACGATCGAAACGATTGAGCCGTCAACGATTGTTTCCATTTCTATTGATGATTTCTACAAGCTGGTGGAGATCTTTCCCTCTCTTAAAGATCGTCTGATTGATTCGCTGTTTGAACGGCTTCGTCATTATGTCAATTTATTTATCTTTCAAATTAAGGAATCTCCGGAACAGAGATATCTCGAGTTGCTTAAAAATGAGCCCGAACTTCTGCAACGGGTTCCTCAGCACTATATTGCTACCTATTTAGGGGTCACTTCGGTCTCACTCAGCCGGATCCGAAACAGAGTGCTTAAAATGTAATTTCTTATCTTTTGTTATCGTTTTGTACTTCTTGTCGCATATAGCTTTGTTCCCAAAAAGATAGAAGTATGAAGTCAAAGTTGTCTCTTGTTCTTGTCGATCTGTTGTTGATCGCCGGAATTATCGCGTGTCTGCTGTCGGATAAAAGGATTGATCCGGGAGCCGTTTGGCACTCCTTTCATTGTA
Source organism: Bacteroidales bacterium (assembly GCA_051654305.1). Classification (GTDB taxonomy): domain Bacteria; phylum Bacteroidota; class Bacteroidia; order Bacteroidales; family UBA7332; genus UBA7332. Next base: position 891 of record JBOFXU010000110.1, read on the forward strand.
TTGTCTGTGCGGCATGGTTTGCATTAGCACTTTTTCATGCCTTCCAGCATTGGGCATTGATTCAGGCACTGGTCAAACCCACTGTCAGGCGTAAGAATCGGTTCACGACTCTAACGGTTATGGTGTCGGTGATAATGCTTGGAAGTATTCTGTCTTTAATTGTCGCCACTTCGGGAGCTGTGCTTGATTTTCATATCTTCTTTGTCCATCTCTTTGTGGTCGTGATCATCATTCATACAATCACCAAGGGGAAACGGTTGCTCCAACTTATCCGAAAATTGAGATAAAAGCAAGAAGTTGCTTTTTTACTATCATACCCAAAATTCTATTAGCTAACTGATGTGGGTACTTTTTCTTATTTTGCAGAGCTAAAAACAAAGATAACATTGTTGTGTACTTATTAATAGGCAACATTTAAGGATTTAAAAAGATGAAAACAGAAAAGGAAAAAATGCTTGCAGGTGAGATTTATGATGCGAATAACGACACTGAGCTTTTGAAGGATCGTACCGTATGTAAAGAGCTTTGTCATCAATATAATCTGTTAAGTCCATATCAAAAAGAGAAAAAGGAGGGTATTATCAGACAGCTTTTTGGTCAAACCGGTAAGCAGTTTATTATTGAACCAACTCTATATTGCGATTATGGATATAATATAGAGATCGGTGAGAATTTCTATTCAAATCACAATCTTGTGATATTAGATGCCGCTAAAGTTTCTTTCGGTGACAATGTCTTTATTGCACCCAATTGCTCATTTTACACTGCCGGTCACCCCCTTGATGTCGAATTAAGAAATCAAGGGCTCGAATACGCATATCCTATTACAATTGGGTCGAATGTCTGGATTGGGGGAGGTGTTATTGTGCTCCCGGGAGTGAGTATTGGATCAGGTTCTACCATTGGTGCTGGTTCAGTTGTCACCAAAGATATTCCTGAGAATTCCCTTGCCTTGGGGAACCCATGCAGAGTAATCAGAAAATTAAAAGAATAGAGATTGAATCTACTCACAGATCTCATGTTTCCACTCCGCAATAGAGGAAACGCGTTTCCCCTTATTTTGACAAAAAATGAATGAATTAAGGCCTTTGGGTTTCTTTTTGATAATGAAAAAAGACAAGAAGAGAGAGCGGATTTTCGGATGAAATATCCGCTTTTTATGCCAAAATAGAGTTTTTGTACGTACATCAGGGCGAAAATTAACGTACATCAGGTTGTACCTGCACGTACATTAGGTCGTACCTGAAAAAACGGTAGTATGTATCTGCGCGTACATACTACCGTTTTTTTCGTAGAACCCTATTTGGCGGCGTAAAAGTACCGTTTTACCGCCAAAAAAGAGCATTTGTAAGACAGGTGAAATTGTAATGCGCTTATTATTAGCAATGTAACCAGAATACTCCTGCGTTGCATATTCAGACGCAAAATAATCGCGGTAAATTATATCGCATTCTCAGCGATTAGGAATTTGACATAATGGTAGGGGAGAGGGGCTATCAGGAGGATTGTTTCTACCCCTGGAAAGCGATCATCTCTCTATCCCCACAACCCCGAAGATGGTTGTTCGTGTGGCTTTCCTCATTCATTCTCGTGATCGGTTCCGTGCAACTTATCGGTACCGGTTGTTTATCAGGGTT
>JBOFXU010000111.1:0-2503 GCA_051654305.1 Bacteroidales bacterium
CTCCTTAAACTGTTTGCATAAATCGACCGTAACATCTCCAAAGGTGCATTTCCCCTTTACGAAATTGCTAAAGTGCCTATAGACTACATCCCATTTCTGGTACTTCTTTTTACACATCTCCTCGAAGTAGGCAAGGAAGTCAGCTTTTTGTTTATCGTAATCCAAGAAGTCAAACTTCTCATTGACTAATGAAGTTACACGCATACAGCGGATGGCTTCTGCTTTCTCTAACATCTCTCGATTGAAGTTACGCTGAATTCCGTTGGCTGGTTTGGCATAGATATATATACCCAGATACTCCCGACGAGTCATCTTCATCGTAACAGGTTTACGGATGGCAGGATAGAAATCGAGGTACAAAGAGATACGGCCGTTTGAGATGGCTCTTCTTAATAAAGATACGGTGGTGCAAGTGTGCGTAGTGCTCATAATTGTTTTGTTTATACGTTATTGTTTTGTTTATACGTTATTATTTTTGATTAATTGTTGATGCAAATAAAAGTGGTTATTATGGCGTAAACTGGTTATACCGATAGTAACCAATGATAACTGTGTAATAACCCTAACCTTTGCGCTAGAGTAAGGGCTACCCTTTATACATAAGTGCCTTATTACTCTTATATAAAGGTCCTTATGGTATAAAAGATATCATATCCTCTCTTAAACGTTATATATCCAGGTTTACTTTGAGATATATAACCTGACCATCCTCCTAATCTGGCAAGGATCCATGCACACCATAAGAGAGAATTTGACTTATATGGGTTTTTCAATATTTGTGTTTTTCCTTCTAATTTTGGTAGAATTCTCTTTTTCAATATACTCATTTCCTCCTTAGAAAAGTATTGTAACCCTTTGACTTCCTCATCTTGAATATCAAAGGCCATTTTTAATGCAACTATTCGCGTTGCAGCCATTAATGCTAAGAAGGCAAGTTTCTGAAGGCTCTCTAAATCTTCGAGTTGTGATTCCTCTACACCTAACCCTTGGCTTTTCATCACACGGAAGACTTCTTCAATAAACCATCTTGTGCGGTACCAATCTACGCATTGTTTTGCCATTTCTACAGAATCAACGATATGAGTAGTGTAAAGCTTCCACGATATAGGAGTTTCTCCATCAGGAACCTTACTACATTCTTTTGCATATACACAGTATAACTCAACCTGATCTGTACTTTGCTTAGAAACAGCTATATTTTTACCTTGAAATGGTCTGTTCAACTTTACTTTTTCATAGCGTAGCTCTATCTTAACTTTACGCGCTTTATGACCGTGTCCTCTACTAGCTAAATTGAATTCATAGACTCCTGCAATAGGTGATTGCTCTATCGTTTCAAATAATTTAGATTCACTATTCGCTAAGCATCTGTTGTGAGTAATCCGTGTAAGAATGTTTGTTTTAGGTTTCAACTTAAGGGCTAGAAGATCGTAAATATCAGACTCTCTATCACCTATGATTGTCACCGGATTTGTAGGTGCTATACAATTCATAGAATGCCAAGCCGTTGATATCCATTTATAACTGTTTCGCTCATTAAGAGGCTTTGTTCTACAGATCTTATTATAGTCCTTTTTTCTAATTCGATCAGGATTCCAATTATAGGTAAATAAATGAGGGACACCATACATAGTATGAGTTTCTGCACCAATAGCTATAGCTGTATGCATAAAGAATCCTGGGTCATTATTATTTACTTGACCTGGTTTCTTAGTTGACTTTTTAATTCTTTCTTTGTGATTACCGAAGTTAAACTCAGAAGTGTCCTGAATGACAAGAATATGTTCATCAGTCGATTTTATATTTTCAATACAACTATATTTCATTGATCTTTTAATCTTTGCTTTTGAAACTTTAGGATTTGCAAAGAAGCGAAATGCAGCTAATTTACTATTCCAGCCAACAAACATACGATTTATAACAGAAGTACCTGTATTAATTAAAGCGTTTATAATACTATTACCTCGATCAGCCAGACGAGAGTCTCCAAATGTATTTTTGTCGAATAATTGTAAGGTGTTGATTTTCATCCTTAAAGATAGCAAAAACCCACCAAATAACCAAACTTAAAACACTAAATATCAGTGCTTTAAATCAAAATATTTATGTATAAAGGGTAGGGCACAGCCTTGAACCAGAGGACAATAACCGAATATAATTGCTGTAAAACTGTCTTTGGCATTGAATCATTCGTTTGTTTCGCACCACGGACGCCCGCCAGGCGTCCCTCGAAAAACAACTCAACAAAAAAGCGAAGCTTTTGCTCAACGTATCAACAAATCAACAACAAAAACGATGAAAGAAATATGGATGTACCTATTGCCTTCGGGCTTTATCGCCTCGCTGCTCACCTACTGGGTCAACCGGAAGCGGGAGCGGCTGAAGGATATACGTGAAGAGCACTCGGTGTATCGGGAGCTTTACGAGGATTTGAGAGAATTAATCAAAAAACAGAGTATTGAACATGGGAAATTGCGAACTAAAATCTATCGGCTCGAACGAG
>JBOFXU010000112.1:0-1358 GCA_051654305.1 Bacteroidales bacterium
ATCATGCAAATGTCGCACACGCTTTGTGTGAAAGCCTCTTCGGAACAGTACCCGAGTGAAGAGCTGATCGAGGAGTGTAACACGCAACTCAAAGAGTTGATGCAAATCAGCGCTTCTGACGACCGGGTGTTTACGAGCCGGCAGGTGATGGATACGGTGGTTTCTGAGTACGAACAACGCAAGGCGAATGCCGAAAACGGGCAGACCAACGGGATGATGACGGGCATTGGTGATCTGGACGATATTACCAACGGACTCCAGAACGGAGATCTGAATATCCTTGCCGGACGTCCCTCCATGGGGAAAACGGCAATTGCCATTCATATGGCAATGACCATGGCAAGAAGCAACAACCATGTGCTGATCTTCAGTCTCGAGATGACTGCCGTGCAGTTGGGGAACCGTATGCTACTGAACGAATCGGATATTCCGATCAAGCATTTCAAAGCGGGAACGCTTTACTCGCTTCAGGAAAATGAGATGCGTAAGACAGCCGAAAATATCTCCACCCGAAGCATCACGATTGTCGATATTCCGGGCATCAACATGGCACAGATTCGCAATATTGCTTTGAGGCAACAACGCAATGTGGGTGTGAATGTCATCTTTATCGACTACCTCCAGTTGATTCAATCGGGCAGCAACATTCTCTCGCGACACATGGACCTGAGCCAGATTACCAAAGCGTGTAAGAATCTCGCCAAGGAGCTCGAAATCCCGGTCGTATTGCTCAGTCAGCTGAACCGCAAAGTGGAAGAGAGAGCCGACAAACGTCCGGTCTTATCGGATTTGCGTGAATCGGGTGCCATCGAAGAGGATGCGGACATTGTGGGACTGCTCTACCGCGAGGAGTATTACTACCGCAATACGGAAATGAAGAACGAGGGGGAAATCATCCTTTCTAAGTTCCGTAACGGTGAAACGGGGTTTGTGAAATTCAAACATGATGGTGCCATGAGGCGGTTTGAATAGGGATCGAAAATGACAGCTTAACATGATCAACGAACAAACCATTGAAAAAATACACAGCCAGACAGATATTGCTGCTGTGATCGGACAGTTTGTAAAACTGAGCCGCAAAGGAACGAGTTACCGCGGGCTTTGTCCCTTCCACGAAGAACGGAACCCATCGTTCAGTGTATCGCCCGCAAAGGGCATTTACAAGTGTTTCAGCTGTGGCGAAGCCGGCGATGCGATTGCATTTCTGATGCGCCACGAAGCGATGAACTTTGAAGAGGCTGCCCGCTGGCTGGCCAACAAATATGGCATTGCCGTAGAAGCGTCAGCCGGGTCGGATGCGCAGCGCAGGCGACAGAGTGAACGCGAACGGTTTCTGCATATTCAGCAACTGGCACTGG
>JBOFXU010000113.1:0-4446 GCA_051654305.1 Bacteroidales bacterium
ATCCATTCTCAGGATACCAGACGAAAAAAGTAAATGCTGGTAACATCCAGAATCAAGGGGTAGAGATTCAGTTAAACTCTCAGGTGATCGAGAATAAAAACTTGTCATGGGATGTTTCTGCAAACTTCTCTTTGAACCGCAATAAAATTATCTCATTGACAGATAATGTAAAAGAGTATGCTATCCGCAGTTTCGATGAGTTGGATATTGTAGCTCGTGAAGGTGGATTCTATGGATCTATGTATGGTAAAAAATTCTTGCGTGTAGACGATAAAAATGATCCAAACTACGGTAAGATTATTGTTGACGGTCAGGGCTTGCCAATGTTTACCGAAAACAAAGAGTACTTAGGGAATCAGAATCCGGATTTCATGTTAGGTCTTACAAACAACTTTGCGTACAAAAACTTTACGTTGAGCTTCTTGATCGATGCACGTGTAGGTGGTAAAATTTTCTCAGGAACAACAGCTGTACTTCACCGTAACGGGAATGCTGCAGGAACTGTAGTGAATGGTGAAAGACCAGACTTCGTAGTACCAAATACAGTAACACAAGGTGAAAATGGTTTCGTTGCTAACGACAAAGCCGTAACACACCAAAACTACTGGGGACGTATTGCAGAAGGTAGCAACTTTGGTTTACCTGAACTATTTACGTACGATGCAACGAACGTGAGATTGAGAAATATTACAATGGGATATAATGTTCCATCGACATTCTTGAAAAAGTCATTCATCAAAAATTTGAGACTTTCGGCTACTTGTAACAATGTGTTCATGATCTATAGCAAACTTCCGGGGATTGACCCAGAGTCTGTAGCAGCAACAAATACAAATGCAACAGGATTTGAATTAGGTGCAGCACCAACAGCAAGAACATATACTTTTAACGTAACAGTAGGATTCTAAACACTTAGTTTACCGACAAAAATATAATTTCATGAATAAAAAATTTATCAATATAGCTGCGTCACTACTTGTAGCATCAAACTTTATCGCTTGTAGTGATTTTGAGGATATAAATAAAGACCCGAATGCAGTAACAGACGAGAAAGCGAAAGCGGAATATTTCTTCAATAATTCAGTGATTGAGGCTCAGCAGAACCCGGAGATTGCAGAACGTATCTTCATTCTAACGTGGAAACGTGCTTCTCACTTCGAGAGAGGAAGTGGCTTCGCTATCGGAACAGACAACAACGACTATATGAAGTTGTATCTGGGATCGAGCTATGGTGTAAAATGGCTGAATACAGCTAACCTGGCAATCACGCAAGGACAAAAACACCTTGAAGCAGGAATTGCTGGAGAATACACAAAGAACATTATCCAAATGGCTCGTATCTGGCGTGCGTATGTAGCGTCGGAACTTACCGATGGTTTCGGTCCGCTTCCGGTTTTGGATGCGTTCAACGGGGTTACACCTTCGTACGACAGCGAAGAGGAGATCTATGAATTTATTCTGAACGAACTAAAGGATGCAGTTGCAAATCTTGATTCGAGAATAGATATGACACCGGTAAGAAATCTGGATGCTTTCTATGCAGGTGATGCGCAAAAATGGGCACGTTACGGAAACTCTTTGAGAGCTCGTCTGGCAATGCGCCTGTCTAATGTGAAACCTGAACTGGCAAAAGAACATTTTGAAGATGCAGTAAAAGGTGGTTTATCTACATTGATTTCGTCAAGCAGCGATATGGCTTGTGTAGCTGAAAGAGATGGTTGGGATGTGCTGACAGGAGTAATGTCACGTCCATGGAATACTCAGCCGCTATCAACTACCATTAATAACCTGGCAGTAGGTTTGGGTGGTCAGTCGTTTGTAGTGCCAGATTCATTGGAGTCATTTGTAAAAGATCCGAAAGAATACATCGGTCTTCGTTTGGATAAACACATGGCTTTGACAACCAATGATCCGGTAGCGGGTTATTTCTTTGATGGTATTCCAAAATATATCGACCCACGTGTAGCAAATATGTTTAACGTACCGGGATATAATGACGGAAAAATCTATTTTGATAATTTACAGTTGGCTGACTCTGCGATTTTGATGGATCCGGCTGATGCAAACAAAGAGTTGATGAAGATTCGTACCCGCTACTCATGGAATACATGTGTTGCCGGATTATGGGATCAAAAAGGTGGTTTGTCTGCAAACTATCTGAATAATGCTTACAACTTCCCTTGTTTGTCTAAAGTTTACCGTGACAGTAAAAACAAGCGTGTATTCTTTGGTCCTTGGGAAACTTACTTCTTGTTGGCGGAAGCGGCTGTTTACAACTGGAATACAGGTGGATCAGCGAAGGAGTTCTACGAAGCAGGTGTAAGAGCAAGTTTCGAATATACCGACAATCAGGGATTCCCGATCAGCAATGTGGTAGAGGATTATTTGGCTTCAACGGATTACAACCGTGTAGGTACATCTGTAAACTTTGACCATACTACTGAGGCTGCTCCGATGAGCATCAGCTATGTAGATGGGTACACGAACGAAACAGGTACTGTGACGTATGAATATCCGAAAAATTCAATTTATAAAAACGGAGCATACAACAATGATCAATTAACAAAGATCATTACACAGAAATACTTGGCACAGATGCCATATCTTCCATTGGAAGCGTGGTCTGATCATCGTAGATTAGGGTTGCCATTCATGGAAAACCAGGCGGTAGAGATTGACTATAACCCAATGACTCAAGTGCCATTGACTGTAGCTACATCGAAAGAGTGTCGTTTGGAATTCTATCCGAAACGTTACCGTTACCCGGCAGATCTTCAAACCAACAACTTGGCTGGTTACAACCAGGCTTTACAGTTCTTGGGAGGTTCTGATAAGACAACAACAAATTTATGGTGGGTTCTGAAATAAGAACCTCCATTTTGAGATAAAAAGGGCTGAATCCTCAATGCAGGATTCAGCCCTTTTGTTTTATCAAGACCTCCCTGTTATTGTGATTCTGTTATTTATAGGCTTTGTTTCCTACCATTATGTCAAATTTCTAATCGCTGAGAATACGATAAATTTTATCCCAATGACTCTGTTTTCGTACATGTTACTCAGGGTTTTTTTTATGTATATTATTGATAATAAGTGTATTGAGTTTTGGTGCGTTGTGCAAACAGTACTTTTATACTGCGGAATATGGTTGTTCCGCAAAATACGGTATAATGTACGTACGAATACATACTACAGTATCTCATGTAAACGGTATACTGTGCTTGCATGTACGGTATAGTGTATTTCGATTTACGCTCTAATGTAGTTGTATTTTTATCATTATGTGCTTACAGAAACCCTATTTGGGCATAAAAAAAGGATTATTTATCCGTAAATCCGCTCTTTTTTCTTGTCATTTTTCTATATCAAAAAGAAACCCCAAAGCCTCTATACTTCTATTTTTGTCAGAATGCGGAGAACGCGACTTGGGACGGTATGCTTCCACCTCTGATCAGAGCATGACATCACTGAGATCGTCAAGAAATCCTTCGGGTAGAAGCATGATAAAAGAGGTCGTGATAAGTTTATAATTACTATGCTTGTCGAAGTAAAAGCTTCTCTATACCTTTACATAAAATAAAAAAGAAAATCCGGCTTTTATGCTAACAAATAAACAAATGTGGCTGATCACTCCGCCATTCACTCAATTAAATACTCCCTATCCGGCTACGGCTTATATCAAAGGCTTTTTGAAAGAGAACGGGATTGCTTCTTTTCAGTCTGATCTTAGTCTGGAAACTATGCTTCGTGTTTTTTCCAAAAAAGGATTGATCCGTTTGTTTGATGAGGTTTCAGAGTCGGACAAAGAACTGTCTGATTTTGCTGAAACGATACTTGAAAACCGGGAAGAATATGAGCAAACCATTGATCGTGTGATTGCTTTTATGCAGGGGCGAAACCGTACCCTGGCTTATGCAATTTGTGAGAATGAGTATTTGCCTGTTTTCGGACGCGAGACGGACGAAGAGGAGATGGAGTGGGCTTTTGGTCTGATCGGGATGGAGGATAAGGCACGCTTTATAGCTACGTGTTATCTGGAAGATCTGACTAACTTTATCGGTGAGACGGTCGATCCTGAATTTGGTTTTAGCCGTTATGCGGAAAGGCTTGGGCGCTGTGCTTCATCTTTTGATGAATTATATGCAGAATTGCACGCACCGTTGCGTTTTACGGATGAGTTCTTATTGGAGGTTTTGTCTGAACGTTTTGCTGAGGTGAATCCGGATATTGTATTGCTTACGATTCCTTTCCCCGGTAACTTATACAGTGGCCTGCGCATAGCGCAATGGCTGAAGCAACATAAGCCGGAGATTCAGATAATTATGGGTGGTGGCTTTGCGAATACAGAGCTTCGTTCGCTGAATGAACCCCGTTTGTTTGAATTTGTGGATTATGTGGTGTTGGATGATGCGGAAGATTCATTACTTCCATTATTGAATTATATCAATC
>JBOFXU010000114.1:0-4625 GCA_051654305.1 Bacteroidales bacterium
CGTTGTGTACGTTAACGGTCACTTCGATAGGTACATTGTCTACGATCTGGATGCCGTATCCTTCGAGGCCAACACGTTTAACGGGGTTGTTTGTCATCAGGCGCACTTTGTTGATGCCAAGTTCGTGCATGATTGATGCTCCTACGCCATAGTCTCTTTCATCGGCTTTGAAACCAAGGTGGATATTTGCATCGACAGTGTCGAGTCCCTCTTCCTGCAACTTATAGGCGCGAATTTTGTTCATCAGACCGATACCTCTGCCCTCCTGATTCATATAGATGATGGCTCCTTTTCCCTCTTTCTCGATGGCCTGCATGGCTTTGTGAAGTTGCTCGCCACACTCGCAACGTTTGCTGCCGAAGATGTCTCCGGTCATACAAGAAGAGTGAACGCGCACGAGGATGGATTCGTCTTCGGTCCATTCGCCTTTGATCAAGGCGATATGCTCAAGACCATTGGATTTCTGACGGAATGGGATCAGACGAAAATCGCCATAATCGGTTGGCATATTTACTTCATCGCCTTTTTCGATCAATGATTCTCTCTTTAAGAGGTATTTGATGAGTGCAGCTACGGAGATGATTTTGAGATCGAAACGAGCAGCTACGTCCATCAGTTCGGGAAGGCGTGCCATCGTACCGTCTTCGTTCATAATCTCAACGAGCACTCCCGAAGGATATAGCCCGGCAAGGCGTGCCAAATCGACTGCAGCTTCGGTGTGACCGGCTCTGCGAAGGACTCCGCGATTGCGTGCACGAAGCGGGAAGATATGCCCCGGACGACCGAAGTCGGCTGGTTTGGTATTGGGATCGGTGATGGCAAGAATTGTTTTGGCTCTGTCCGATGCTGAGATACCTGTAGAACAGCCATGTCCGAGCAGGTCAATGGATACGGTGAAGGGAGTTGCATGCAATGCGGTATTGCCGGCACCCATAAGTTCAAGGTCGAGCTCTTTGCATCGCTCTTCGGTAACGGAACAACAGATCAGTCCACGACCATGTGTAGCCATGAAGTTAATTTTCTCGGGAGTAATCAGTTCGGAAGCAGCGATAAAATCGCCTTCGTTTTCACGATCTTCATCATCAACTACAATGATTAGTTTCCCGGCTTTGATGTCCTCAATAGCCTCTTCAATTGTATTGAGCTTAAACATAGTCTATAAATTTATATTTTACTTCTTAATTAAGTTACTGATTTCGCTGTTGATACGCAGTACATTCTGCAAATCGGCTTTCAATGCTCTACGTTGCAACAGGGCTAAAATGTAAATGACAATCCCGACAGGGAAAATCAAAAATCCGATAACAATACGTATGGTCTTGTTTTGGGGTACGATATGCATCTTTTCGATTTGCAATACGGGGTATTCGGAAATCTTATAAAAGAAAGAACCCTCATCGGTATTCAAAAGTTCTTCGACCACCTCTTCGATATGAGCGGAGATTTGAGCCACATGCTCGAAATTATCTCCTTTGAGCCACATATTGAAGTAGCTGAAGTTGAGCGGACGTGATGCTTCCTTGAGGAATGCTGCCACCTCCTGATCGAGTTGCTGGAGATGCATCGACACTTTGGCCATATCTGCCGTGTAGATGACTACCTCTTTTTTGGTCAGCGCACGAGCTGTTCGTTTACCAAATAACTTCTTGAACAAGTTCGTATAGGTATCGCTGCTCAGAATCGTAGAATCTTTCACTGCTTTGTAGGTCAGAAACACTCCCAGTGGCACAAGTATCGCGGAACTGAGCCACATGCCCTGATATGCAGGGAGTACGCCATCGCGGGCAAATTTGTATCCTACATTATCGATAATATAGTAGAAGATAAACAGGAATACGGACAATACGGCCGGTGTTCCCAATCCTCCTTTACGTATGATTGCGCCCAGAGGTGCCCCGATAAAGAAAAAGATCAGACAGGCAAAAGAGAGCGAGAACTTACGGTGCCACTCGAGTTCGTGACGATTGATCGACTTTTTGGTGTCGATGTAATTAAACCCACGATACTGAATATCCTGCTTACGCGATATGGCGGATGTCTTGGCTGAATAGTAGGCCTGACGCTTCTGGTCGGTAGACATTTTAGCCATCAACGTATCGAGTTCAACCGTGGTATGCTCAGTCAGCATAGCAAGGTTAGACGCAGAGGTATCCTTACGCGCCTCTATCCGATCGTTCGCCGTAATCAACGGAGTCCCAAAGAGCAGGGCTTTTGCATTGAGTTTCTTGATACTATCATTGACCACACGAAGCGAATCGGCTGTACGGCCTAACTCATTCAAATCTTTCCCTACATATTGCGATGAAAGGAAAGACTCGTCCATACGGTTGAAGTTGGCATCAAACTCAATCAACAACTGTTTGTAGGAAAAGGTTTCGCGACGATAAGGAACATTGTTGTACGATGATCTCTGTTTCTGGAGATTCTCGAAACTTTCGCCACTCCACAGGGTGTAGAACAATGCTTTTTTATCTCTCGTCATATCGAGTCGGGCAGAGTCGGCAACAATGACTGTGGCATTCTCGAACCCATTGGTATAGTCATAGACAATAATATCGTAGAGAACTCCGGTATCGATATTCTTGTGATCTACATACATGTTGAAATCGGCGATCTGATAGAATGTCTTCTCAGGAATATCAAGCTCGGGCGACTTTTGCTTCATCGCGATCAGGAGACTATATGTCTTCACCTGCACTTTGGGGTTCACTTCATTCTGATAAAAGAATGAGAAAACCGACATGGCACTGATAAAGATGATGAGCGGACGCATAATGCGGATCAACGGTACGCCTGCGGCTTTCATGGCCAACAGCTCGAGCCTTTCACCCATATTTCCGAAAGTCATGAGAGAGGCTAAAAGTATCGACAAAGGCAGTGCCATCGGGATCAATGATAATGCCGAATAGAAGAAAAACTCTCCCAAAACTTTAAAAGACAACCCCTTGCCGACTAATTCATCTACATATCTCCACAAAAACTGCATCAGCAGGATGAAAAGAGAGATCAGAAAAGTCATCATAAAAACCGGCAGGAAAGTCTCTAAAATAAACCTATATAATCTTTTTAACTGTAACATTAAGACCTTTGCTAATTAGTATTTGCGCAAAGGTAATAATTTCATTGTAATCACAACATTTGAGAAAGAAAAAGAAGGCTACATCGCTATACATCGCCTTAGCAGAGGGTTTTAACCACCGACAAACAGCGCTGAAACAGGAGGAATAGCCTCTTAATTACTGTCTTAATATATAAGTAATAAAAACATACTACCGAAACAATAAATATTACTTAAAACATAAAACAATACAAATACATTGCATATATAAAGCAAAACAGACGAAAATGTACGAAAAAGAAAGTTTTTCGTATTTTTTTATACAAAACTATTGCACAGTATATTTTTTGTCATACTTTTGCATTAAACAATATAGAAAATATAATAAATGAATATTTTCCACCTACATATTAACAATCTCGTTCTCGTCATTCTTCTGGGCTTAGCAGTTTAGAAGTGAAAGGTATGTAACTAAGTAAAGTCATAATATAGCAATTTACAACTACAAGCCTTTCTAAATCAGTTTAGAAAGGCTTTTTTAATTTTCCATGATTATGGTACACTCATTGAGAAGTTCCGAAAGCACACAAGGAAGACGTATGGCCGGAGCAAGAGCTCTATGGCGTGCGAATGGTATGAAAGAAGAACAAATTGGTAAACCTATAATAGCAATTGTTAACTCATTCACGCAATTTGTACCGGGACATGTGCATCTTCACGAAATTGGTCAAAAGATAAAAGCTGAAATTGAAAAACTGGGCTGTTTTGCCGCAGAGTTTAATACGATTGCCATTGATGATGGAATCGCTATGGGGCACGATGGTATGTTATACTCGCTCCCTTCACGCGACATCATTGCCGACAGCGTAGAATATATGGTGAATGCGCATAAAGCCGATGCTATGATTTGCATCAGCAACTGCGATAAAATCACTCCGGGAATGCTGATGGCCGCTATGCGACTCAATATTCCTGCCGTGTTTGTCTCAGGCGGACCGATGGAAGCGGGAAATCTGAACAACCGTCCGCTGGATCTGGTGGATGCCATGATCGACGCAGCCGATGATACAGTGAGCGATGAGCAAGTGGCTAAAATTGAAAAAGCGGCTTGTCCGACCTGCGGATCGTGTTCGGGTATGTTTACGGCCAACTCGATGAACTGCCTGAATGAAGCTATCGGACTGGCACTGCCGGGCAACGGCACCATCGTTGCTACGCATGCTAACCGTGAAAAACTATTCTTTGATGCTGCGCGACAAATCGTAGTGAATTGCCAAACGTATTACGAGAAGGGAGACGACTCTGTCTTACCTCGCTCGATAGCTACCCGCGAAGCTTTCCTGAACGCCATGACGCTTGATATTGCCATGGGAGGATCGTCAAACACGGTGCTACACTTGCTGGCTATAGCTCATGAAGCAGAGGTGCATTTCACGATGAAAGATATTGATACACTCTCGCGCAAAACTCCTGTCCTGTGTAAGGTCGCTCCAAATTCCAACTATCATATTCAAGATGTAAACAGAGCCGGAGGGATTCTCTCTATCCTGGGTGAACTCTCAAAACA
>JBOFXU010000115.1:0-10629 GCA_051654305.1 Bacteroidales bacterium
ATTGTTGAAATTACGTCCTTGCTCACACAAAGAGTCGTCGAACAATACATCGTTACCTGCAGGAGCTGCCAACATCAGACCCATACGTACACCGTCGGCTCCAAAGTTTTTGATCAGTTCGAGAGGTTCCGGAGAGTTACCCAGAGATTTCGACATTTTTCTTCCTTGCTTGTCGCGAACGATACCTGTCAGATATACATTTTTGAAAGGCATTTCCCCTTTGTATTCATATCCTGCCATGATCATACGAGCTACCCAGAAGAAAAGAATATCGGGACCTGTAACCAAGTCACAAGTAGGGTAGTAGTAATTCAGTTCTTTGTTTTCTTTATCCATAACGTTGCCGAAAACACTGATCGGCCACAACCAGGATGAGAACCATGTGTCCAGACAGTCTTCGTCTTGACGTAGGTCAGAAAATTGAAGGTCTGGATTGCCCGATTTTTCGCGAGCCAGCTCTACGGCTTTTTCAGGAGTCAGAGCAACAATATATCCACCTTCCGGCAAATAGTAAGCCGGGATACGGTGTCCCCACCATAACTGACGTGAAATACACCAATCTTTGATGTTTTCCATCCAGTGGCGGTAAGTATTCTTAAATTTAGCAGGAACAAGCTTGATGTCGTCTTCCATTACTGCTTTTGTAGCTGGTTTTGCAAGATCTTCCATCTTAAGGAACCACTGCATAGATAGTTTAGGTTCGATCACAGCATCAGTACGTTCCGAGCAACCTACTTTGTTTGTGTAAGGTTCAACTTTTTCCATCAAATCGGCAGCGATAAGGTCTTTTTCGATCTGCTCGCGCACATCGAAACGATCCATATCTACGTACATACCAACTTTGTCGTTGATTGTTCCGTTGTCGTTGAAGATATCGATTGTCTCAAGATTGAACTTTTCACCCAGCATGTAGTCATTTACGTCGTGCGCAGGAGTCACTTTTAGACAACCTGTACCGAACTCAACGTCTACGTATTCGTCCATAATGATAGGTACGGCACGATTCACAAGAGGCACGATTACTTTTTTGCCTTTCAACCAGCTGTAACGTTCATCGTTAGGATTCACACACACAGCAGTGTCACCAAGGATAGTTTCAGGACGTGTAGTCGCAACAACGATGTATTTATCTTCACCCTCTACTTTATAACGCAAGTGGTAAAGTTTGCTGTTTACTTCTTTGTAGATAACCTCTTCGTCCGAAAGAGCTGTAAGTGCTTTCGGGTCCCAGTTTACCATACGTACACCACGGTAGATCATGCCTTTGTTGAACAAGTCAACAAATACTTCAAGAACGCTTTCAGAGCGCTCATTGTCCATAGTGAAACAAGTACGATCCCAATCACATGACGCACCAAGTTTTTTTAGCTGCTCAAGGATGATACCCCCATGTTTGTGGGTCCATTCCCAAGCGTGCTCCAGGAACTGTTCGCGTGTAAGGTCTGTTTTTTTGATCCCTTCAGCAGCCAGTTTGTTTACCACTTTCGCTTCAGTTGCAATTGATGCGTGGTCGGTACCAGGTACCCAACATGCATTTTTACCCAACATACGTGCGCGGCGAACCAGGATATCCTGAATCGTATTGTTCAGCATGTGGCCCATGTGAAGAACACCCGTTACGTTTGGTGGCGGGATAACAATTGTATAAGGCTCTCTCTCGTCAGGAGTAGATTTGAATAAATTGTTTTGCATCCAGTATGCATACCATTTGTCTTCTACTTCGGACGGATTATATTTGCTTGCTAATTCCATATATATAATGTGTAATTTTAATCTAATATTTTGGCGATATAGTTTGTAAGGATATCGATAGCTACGTGATTGTGTCCTCCCTGAGGGATGATGATGTCAGCATATTGTTTCGTTGGTTCGATATGCTGTTGGTGCATAGGCTTCAATACCTCCTGGTAACGCTCAATAACTTTGTTTACAGTGCGTCCACGCTCTACGATGTCGCGACTGATTACGCGGATCAGGCGATCGTCACCATCAGCATCTACAAACACTTTGATGTTCATAATATTGCGTAGTTCTTCACTTGTAAGTGCAAGAATCCCTTCGATGATAACTACCTTCTTTGGTTCAACGCGGATGGTCTCGGCATTACGTGTGCAGGTAACATAGGTATAGGTAGGTTGCTCAATTGATTTGCCCTCTTTGAGTTGTTTCAGATGCTCAATCAATAGTTCCCATTCAAATGCAGCCGGCTCATCGAAATTTGTCTCTAACCTCTCATTTAAAGGTAGATGACCTAAATCCCGGTAATAGTTATCTTGTGAAAGTACCACGACCGAATTGTCAGGAAGGCTTTGAATAATCTTTCTGACAACAGTGGTTTTTCCTGATCCGGTACCTCCGGCAATACCAATTACTATCATAAACTTTGCTATTAGTTTTGAATTAAAAATATCGCAAATATAGTAAGAATGCCAATAAAATGAGGGAATAAATATCCTAAAATCTTACAATTCCGTTCATTTTAACGCGGGTAATCCGTAAGTCGCAGTAGTTTTTGTCGTGTGTCGGATTTTGGCAGGAACTTAATTTTGTACTAAAACAACCATGTATAAAGGGATGGGATGACATTGTTTGTGATAAATTCTGTCATTTTGTCTTATTTTTTCGGGCGTATTACAGGTTTTTTGGCTTGAAACTGTCAATAATTCCATTTTTGATGAAAAGATAGCCGTTTTCGATTTTGGCACAAACTTTGCAACTACGATAAATGTAGCCCGAAAGCGGGTAGATTTAAATCAATAGAAATTTAAAACTAAACATATATCATTATGGGAAAGATTATTGGAATTGACTTAGGAACAACCAACTCTTGTGTTGCCGTACTTGAAGGTAATGAACCGGTTGTTATTGCGAACAGTGAAGGACGTCGTACAACTCCTTCAATCGTTGCCTTTGTTGAAGGTGGTGAGAGAAAAGTAGGTGATCCTGCTAAACGTCAGGCTATCACTAATCCACAAAATACAATTTACTCGATCAAGCGTTTCATGGGTGAAACTTTCGATCGTGTACAAAAAGAAACTTCTCGCGTACCTTACAACGTAGTACGTGGTGATAACAATACTCCTCGTGTAGATATCGACGGACGTTTATATACTCCACAAGAAATTTCGGCAATGGTTCTTCAAAAAATGAAGAAAACAGCTGAAGATTATCTTGGAGCTGAAGTAACAGATGCAGTAATCACTGTTCCTGCTTACTTTAACGATGCTCAGCGTCAGGCTACTAAAGAAGCAGGTGAAATTGCTGGTCTGAAAGTTCAGCGTATCGTAAACGAACCAACAGCTGCTGCGTTGGCTTACGGTTTGGATAAAGTACACAAAGATATGAAAATCGCTGTATTTGACCTTGGTGGTGGTACATTTGATATTTCTATCCTTGAATTAGGTGACGGAGTGTTTGAAGTTCGTTCTACAAATGGTGATACTCACCTGGGTGGTGACGACTTCGATCAGGTAATTATCGACTGGTTGGCTGATTCATTCAAATCTGACGAAGGAATTGATCTTCGTAAAGATCCAATGGCGCTTCAACGTTTGAAAGAAGCTGCTGAGAAAGCGAAAATTGAACTTTCAAGCTCGACTTCAACAGAGATCAACCTTCCATACATTATGCCGGTAAACGGAATTCCAAAACACTTGGTGAAATCGTTGACTCGTGCACAATTCGAACAATTAGCTGATAAATTGATTCAGGCTACACTTGAGCCTTGTAAACAAGCGATGAAAGATGCTGGTTTAACTCCTGCAGATATCGACGAAGTAATCCTTGTAGGTGGTTCAACTCGTATTCCTGCAATCCAGGAAATCGTTCAGAGATTCTTTGGTAAAGCTCCTTCAAAAGGTGTGAATCCGGATGAGGTTGTTGCTGTAGGTGCAGCTATTCAGGGTGGTGTATTGACAGGAGACGTGAAAGACGTTCTTTTGCTTGACGTAACTCCACTTTCATTAGGTATCGAAACTATGGGTGGTGTGATGACGAAACTGATTGATGCGAATACAACTATTCCTACTAAAAAATCAGAAGTGTTCTCTACTGCATCAGACAACCAGCCTTCAGTAGAAATTCACATCCTTCAGGGTGAGCGTCCAATGGCAAACCAAAATAAATCAATCGGACGTTTCCACTTAGACGGAATTCCAGCAGCTCCACGTGGTGTGCCTCAAATCGAAGTAATCTTTGATATTGATGCGAATGGTATCCTTAACGTAACTGCAAAAGATAAAGGTACTGGTAAACAACAAAATATCCGTATCGAAGCATCATCAGGACTTTCAGATGCTGATATCCAGAGAATGAAAGAAGAGGCTGCAGCAAATGCTGAGGCAGATGCTCGTGAGAAAGAAAGAGTTGAAAAATTGAATCAGGCAGATTCAATGATTTTCCAGACGGAGAAACAATTGAAAGATCTTGGTGATAAGATTCCGGCGGACAAAAAAGCACCGGTTGAAACAGCCTTGAGTAAACTAAAAGATGCGCATAAAAACCAAAATGTTGAAGGAATTGACAGTGCAATGGCTGAATTGAACACAGCACTACACGCGATTTCTCAGGATATTTACAACGCGCAGCAAGCAGAAGGAGCACAACCAAATGCGGGTCAGGAACAAGGACCTAAAAACGACGGTGGTGTAACTGATGTTGACTTCGAAGAAGTGAAGTAATCTTGAATAAATAATACGAAGGGCTATGAATTTCGGACTAAGAGCGATCTTAAGTTCTTAGTTCATAGCCCTTCTTTTTTGAAAAACCCAAATATTAAACGATGCAAAAAGGACATATTGGTGTTACTACGGATAACATCTTCCCGATTATTAAAAAATTCTTGTACAGCGATCACGATATCTTTTTACGTGAGCTAGTTTCAAATGCAGTAGATGCTACTCAGAAGTTGAGAACACTGGCTTCGGTTGGTGAGTTTAAAGGCGAACTGCAGGATTTAAAAGTTAGTGTTAAGCTAGATGCTGACAAAGGTACTCTTACCGTTTCTGATAAAGGGATAGGTATGACAGCTGAAGAGATTGATAAATATATCAATCAAATCGCTTTTTCAGGAGCAGAAGAGTTTCTTGAGAAATACAAAAACGATGCGAATGCGATTATCGGTCACTTCGGTTTAGGTTTCTACTCTTCATTTATGGTTTCTAAAAAAGTAGAAATCATTACACATTCCTACAAAGAAGGAGCGAAAGCTGTAAGATGGAGTTGTGATGGTACTCCTGAATATAAAATCGAAGAGATCGAAAAAGAGTCAAGAGGTACGGATATCGTACTTTATATTGACGATGAAAATAAAGAGTTTCTTCAGAAGGAGAAAATTGAAGAACTGTTGAAGAAGTATTGCCGCTTCCTTGCTGTTCCGGTTGTTTTCGGAAAAAAACAGGAATGGAAAGATGGTAAGTATGTAGATACTGCTGAGGAAAATCAGATCAATGATACGAACCCTGCATGGACGCGTAAGCCGTCAGAGTTGACTGAAGAAGATTACAAGAAATTCTACAAAGATCTTTATCCGATGGGAGAAGATCCATTGTTCTGGATCCACTTGAATGTTGATTATCCATTCAAACTGACAGGAGTTCTTTACTTCCCTAAGGTGCGTAGCAATATGGAATTACAACGTAATAAAATTCAATTGTACTGCAATCAGGTTTTTGTGACCGATTCAGTTGAGGGGATTGTGCCAGAGTTTCTTACATTGTTGCATGGGGTGATTGATTCACCGGATATCCCATTGAATGTGTCACGTTCGTATCTACAAAGTGACAGTAATGTGAAGAAAATTTCAAATCACATCACGAAAAAAGTGGCAGATCGTCTGCAGGAGATTTTCAACCAGGATCGTGCTAAATTTGAAGAGAAATGGGATGATTTGAAGGTGTTCATTCAGTACGGAATGCTAACGGATGAGAAATTCAGTGAGCGGGCAGAAAAATTCTTGTTGCTGAAAAATGAGGAAGGTAAATTCTATACTTTAGAAGAGTATAAAACATTGATCGAATCCAATCAGACGGATAAAGAGGGGAACATGATCTATCTTTATACGACAGATAAAGATTCTCAATATAGCTATATCGGGGCCGCAAAAGCGAAAGGATATGATGTGTTGTTGATGGACGGTCAGCTGGATACTCACTTAGCTTCTAAGCTCGAACACAAATTGGAGAAAACACAGTTTGTGCGTGTAGATAGCGATGTGATCGATAATATTATCAGAAAAGAGCATCGTGCTGAGGTGTCATTGACAGAAGATCAGAAAACAAATCTGGATCTGATGTTTAAATCTCAGATGCCAAAAATCGAGAAAACAGAGTTTACTGTTTCTTTCGAAGCATTAGGCGAATCGGCTCAGCCTGTTATGATTACTCAGGCAGAGTATGTACGTCGTATGAAAGAGATGGCAGCTATGAACCCTATGTATAGTTTCTATGGCGAAATGCCTGAAGCGTTTAACATGGTGATCAATGCAGATCACCCGGTGACTAAGCGTATTCTTGAGAATGAAGCAACAGCTTGTGGTCAGGATCTTAAGCCAATTATCGAAAAAATTCATACACTGGAGCAATACCAGAAAGATTTGAATGCAACGCATGCAAATAAAAAAGACGATGAAATTCCGATGATTGAGAAGGAGGATCTGAAAAAAACAGCTGCTCAGCTGGAGGATCTTGGCAAAGAACGTGCATCGGTTCTTGGTCGCTATGCATCAGATAACAAGCTTATCCGCCAATTGATTGATATTGCCCTGTTGTCTAACGGACAGCTCAAAGGAGAGGCGTTAAGCAACTTTATCAAACGAAGTGTAGATTTGCTTTAATTCGGTTGATTCATTTAACTGCATAAAAGAGCGGTGGAGTGTTTTTGGAACACTTCACCGCTCTCTTTTTTTTGAATTATAACTTTGTGTCAGTCAATCAGACAAAATGAGTATTTTTTGGTTGAAAGTTTCGAAATTATTGTGTAGGTTTGCAGTAGAATTGAAGAAATCTACGGAAATTATGCAACAAAAAATAGAAGCTCTGTTACAGGAAATCGAAAATTTGACTGTAACAAAACTGGAAGAGATTGAAGCGTTACGCATTAAATACTTAAGTAAGAAAGGTGAAATTACTTCTTTGTTCAGTGATTTCAGAAATGTACCTGCAGATCAGAAACGTGAAGTAGGACAACTTCTTAATAACCTGAAAGAAGCAGCAACTGATAAAATCAATGCTCTGAAAGAGAGTTTTGAGAATGCAGTAGTAGCTGATGATTCAGAAGATTTGACTCGTACGGCTTACCCGATTGCTATGGGTACGCGTCATCCGCTTTCTATTGTGAAAAATGAAATTACTGCCATTTTTGCGCGTTTAGGGTTTACGATTGCCGAAGGTCCGGAAATTGAAGATGACTGGCACGTATTCTCTTCTCTAAACTTTGCAGATGATCACCCGGCTCGTGATATGCAGGATACCTTCTTTATCCAGCGTTCACCGGATGTATTGTTGCGTACGCATACTTCATCTGTTCAGTCACGTGTGATGGAAACATCGCAACCTCCGATTCGTATCATTTGTCCGGGTCGTGTTTACCGTAACGAAGCGATCTCTTACCGTGCACACTGTTTCTTCCACCAGGTAGAAGCGTTGTACGTAGATAAGAATGTGTCGTTCGCTGATTTGAAACAAGCATTGCTTTACTTTGCAAAAGAGATGTTTGGTGCAGAAACAAAAATTCGTCTGCGTCCATCATATTTCCCATTCACTGAGCCTTCGGCTGAGATGGATATCTCATGTAACTTGTGTGGTGGTAAAGGTTGTCCTTTCTGCAAACACACAGGATGGGTTGAAATCCTTGGATGTGGTATGGTAGATCCAAACGTACTTGAAGCCTGCGGTATTGATTCAAAAGTGTACTCTGGCTACGCATTAGGTATGGGGGTTGAGCGTATTACGAATCTGAAATATCAGGTGAAAGACTTACGCTTATTCTCAGAAAACGATGTACGTTTCCTACGTCAGTTCGAATCTGCTCATTGATTATTAGTGGATAATATATAATCAGATAATGGATAGTTGTTTAAACCTCGTTTATGCAATTATCCATTATTTTTTTTAATCTCAGCTGCTCTATGCGTATAAAAGATAGATACGAGAAAGTGATTGAATGGTTTCAACGCGAAATGCCGGTGGCCGAAACCGAACTTCATTACGAAAATCCTTACCAGTTACTCATTGCGGTTATCCTCTCTGCACAGTGTACGGATAAGCGAGTAAATATGATTACTCCGGCACTATTTAAAGCATATCCCGATGCTTTTGCTCTGGCAAAAGCCTCTGTAGAGGAGATCTTTTCATTCATTCGTAGTGTGTCTTACCCTAATAACAAAGCCAAGCATCTGTATGGTATGGCTCGTATCCTTGTCGATGAATTCAACGGGGAGGTACCTGCAAACGAGAAAGATCTTACAAAACTCCCGGGAGTAGGTCGGAAGACAGCTAATGTCATTCTCTCTGTGATTTTTCAACAGCCCCGAATGGCGGTTGATACCCATGTATTCAGGGTTTCCAATCGGATTGGTTTAACGAACAACTCAAAGTCACCCCTCGAAACCGAAAAAAAACTGATCAAGTACATTGCTCCCGAGCTGATTCCAATTGCTCACCATTGGATCATTCTTCACGGCCGCTATGTTTGTCTGGCTCGTAAGCCCAAATGTGAACAGTGTGGGTTAGCAACGTATTGCAGATTTTTTGAGCGAAAGACAAAAGCGGAGATGAAGAAACTGTCGTCACCACAGTGATGTGCTTAAGGTTTATGCCTATAAGGGATCGTGACAGATCTGTTTTTTGTCATTTGTTGAACTCCGGGCTCTTTCGAGGCAAACATTTCCCAAGTTTGGTTGTTTGATTAGTAAATAGATCAAATTATGGAAGAGTTGTCAAATCTTAGAAAAGAGTACGTTAAGGGATCACTTGAACGAAAAGATCTGGATAAGGATCCGATAGCACAATTTCGTAAATGGATGAAAGAAGCGATGGAAACAGAAGATGGCGAGCCCACTGCCATGAGTCTGGCTACCGTGGATATGCACCACGTGCCTCATGTGAGAATTGTATTACTCAAAGATATAACTTCTGAGGGATTCGTTTTTTTTACCAACTACAAAAGCAACAAGGGCGTGCAAATTGCAAACAATCCGATGGTTGCAGCTACCTTCTACTGGCCTAAGCTGGAGCGACAGGTGCGTATTGTAGGGAAAGCTTTAAAAACATCAACAGAGGTGAGCGATAAGTACTTTAAAATGCGTCCGCCCAACAGTCGTATTGGAGCATGGATATCGCCACAAAGTAGTGTGATTGATGATTACTGGATCGAACAGCACTTCAAACAATATAGTTTACTGCCCGAGGAACAAACATTGGAACGTCCGGCACAGTGGGGAGGATATATAATAAAACCTTTCGAAATAGAATTCTGGCAGGGGCGTCCGAGTCGACTTCACGACCGTTTCGTGTATCGCAATAATCACCATCTCGGATGGAGTATTGATCGTCTTGCACCTTGAGTAAGAAGTCGTATTTCTCGGAAAGGGTATAAAAAAAGAGTGTATGAAGTATATCAACTTCGTACACTCTTTTTTTGTATTTAATCCGTAGAGATCTTTACTCTCCACGAAATTCTTCAGACGAGTTGCGGTAGCAAGAACCACACCAACCGAGAATGATTACAATCCGGTCATTGTCTGAACTATCAGTAATGGTGTAACCCGGAGTTTTCCCACAGTCACAGATAATGGTACCCCATTCGATCTTATACTGCGGAAAGTTTTGTTTGTACTCCTCAGCTTTGCGGTCAATTCCTGTTTTAGTCTTGAAATATATGGTCATTATTTATGCGATTAAGTGATGTAATTATTGATAACAAATTACCCTTGTTGATTGTTCTCTGGTGATAAAAATCTTCCTAAAACAATAATAAAAGTCAGGCTCTGTTTGTTAAGAATAAATTATATCTTTGCGTTACAATTATAAATATAAAGACAATAACTGAAAATACAAATAAAAGCTATGAATAATTGGTTTGAATGTAAGGTGCGTTACGAGAGAACAATGGAAAACGGGATGTTGAAAAAAGTAACAGAGCCTTATTTGGTAGATGCACTATCGTTTACTGAAGCGGAAGCACGCATCATCAAAGAGGTGACTCCGTTTATTACAGGAGATTTTACAGTGTCGGACATCAAACGTGCCAAAATCAGTGAAATTTTCAGCGATGAAACCGGCGATCGTTGGTTTAAAGCAAAAGTTCAGTTTGTGACCATCGATGAAAGAAGTGGTGCAGAGAAAAAAACATCCTGCTTTATGCTTATCCAGGCAGGTGACTTGCGCGAAGCAGTGGCAAATCTGGATAAAGGAATGAAAGGTACAATGGCAGATTATGTGATTGCTTCAGTATCGGAAACTCCATTGATGGATATTTTCCCTTTCAGCGCTGATGAAAACGAAGCCAAACCTGAGTATGAGTCAAATAACGAATAAGATCAAGGAACTACACGAAACGCTCCCGGCACATGTTCGGCTGGTAGCTGTTTCGAAGTTTCATCCACAAAGTGCCATTCTGGAAGCCTACGAT
>JBOFXU010000116.1:0-6594 GCA_051654305.1 Bacteroidales bacterium
ATTATGAATTGTTTGAAGTGAGTCGTCATGAAAAAGCAATTCCACAATACGAAGCATACAGTGAAGAGCGATACGAGGCGATAAGCAAAATTGAAGCGAAATATCCGGGGCTAATTCTGGGAGGAAACATGATCGGAGGCATCGGAATGTCTGATCGGATTCGCCAGGGATATATCAATGCAGCAAGAATTGCAGAGCAAGTAGTACAAAAATTGTAAAATGAGAGTATCCAGGAACATATTATACCTTTTTGCCGGAATCCTTTGGTTAGTAGCAGGCGTAAATGTAATACGGATTGGGATAGGTGTCATGGATGATCACCCATCCCACCTGTTTATTTTTCTCGCATTAATCCTGCTGATCTTCCTGCTTTTCTCTAAGATTGTTTTTGCACGGGTTTTCCGGCAAAACATCAAACGAATAGATCTGCTTGAAGAAAATGAGATTCACTTCTGGAAATTCATGGATCGAAAAGGGTATATCATTATGCTCTTTATGATATCTCTGGGAATCATTGTTCGGCATTTCCATTTGCTGTCAGATTTCTTTATCTCCTTCTTTTATATCGGACTGGGAGCTGCATTATCGCTTACAGCATTCAAATATCTGTATCATTATTTCAAAAAATGAAAGGTGTCGTATTAGTCAACATAGGAAGTCCCAATGCTCCGGATGCAAAATCTGCAGCAGAGTATCTTCGTCAGTTTCTGATGGATGGGGAAGTCATGCGCCTACCATTTCTCCTGCGCTACCTTCTTGTAAACGGTATAATCGTTCCGTTTCGTAAGAATCACACGGCTGCACTCTACCGCTCAGTATGGAGCAGTGAAGGTGCTCCGCTGAAAGTAATTACAAACGAACTTGTAAGTAAGCTCAAGAGGAAAAACGATGCAAAGACAATGTTTATAACGCAGGCGATGCGCTACGGTCAACCCTCCGTTAAGATGGCAGTGGAAGAACTTAAAAGCTACGGAGTAACAGAGGTGCTTTTTTTGTTACTCTACCCTCAGCTAACAGGATCAACTGTCATATCGGCGAGAAATGAGATTATGAGCGTTATGGCTAACAACTACCCTCAAGCAAAATATTCATTTCTGGACTCGTTTTACAATGTTCCGGAATACCTGAATTGCCTTACCCGTTCAATTTCAGAAGCCAACGTCCAAAGCTGTGATAAGCTGGTAATCACGTTTCACGGGATTCCTCTTTCTCATCTCCCCTGCACCGATGCTTGTGCAAAAGCGTGCAATCAGGAATGGAAAGGATGTCGAAGGGAAAAGCAACCCAACAAAGAATGTTACAGGTATCAATGTTATGAGGTGGCTGACGCAATCCGCAAGTCTGGAGTGTTCGAATCCGGAAAAATAGAAGTCGCTTTTCAGTCTCGTCTTGGCAAAGGGGAATGGCTCCGGCCTTATCTGAGTGATCGCATGATGAAACTTCCCACTGAGGGGGTAAATAACATTGCTGTAATCGCTCCATCTTTTCCGATTGATTGTCTCGAAACACTGTATGAAATAAAGGATGAAGCAAAAAAAACATTTTTTACTTCAGGAGGAACAGATTTTTTGTATATTTCCTGCCTGAATGACCGCGATGACTGGAGCTCCGTTCTCGATGAGTGGATCAAATCTTGGTCAATAACGGCATGATATTTTGAAAACTCAGGTATCTTTGCCAACAGAACAAACTATTTCAGAGATTTTTGTGTTTACTTTGGTAAATCTGATTTCGGAATAAAGGTTTGGAACGGATTTTGTAGCTATTAAGGTGTATAACCTAATAAGAAAACATGGAGGAAAATCGGCTGCTAATAGATAAAATTGTAGAAGCAATACAAGATAAAAAGGGATACGACATCACAACAATTGATTTAAATCACATCCCATACGCCCCATACAGACATTTTGTCATTTGTCAGGGCGACTCAACAACACAAGTCCGGGCCATTGCGGAAAATATTCGTACAGTAACTCGCGAGGAGCTAAACGAAAAGCCTTTTGCTGTGGACGGTCTTCAACAGTCACACTGGGTTGCCTTGGATTTTGGCTCCGTTCTGGCACATGTATTTGTTCCTGATTTCCGACAGTTTTATCAGATCGAAGATTTATGGGAAGATGCCAATCGAACAGACATACCAAATCTGGATGAATAATTAAACAAAAAAACGGATGAGATATTCCGACAATCAATAAATTGCAAACGTATATAATCAAAACAATATGATCAATAAATCGCCTAACAACAAAAGGAAAGTTCCTCAAATCAAATTCAATCCGTACTGGATCTACACAGTGCTTGCGATTACTTTGATCGGTCTATACCTTTTCTCTGAGGGAAGCGTTGCTAAAGAAGTTAACTGGACACAATTCGAATCTTATGTAAAAAACGATGCTATCGAAAACATTGTGGTCTATCGTGAAAAGAAAGTAGCAGAAGCCACTATCAAGGATTCTTCTATTCAAACCGTCTTTGGGAAACCTGCTGAGAAAATTGGTAAAAACGCATTAGTGACTGTAAATATCCCTTCTGTGGATGCTTTTGACAAAGCGCAAACCGAATGGAAGAATACATATGAATTTAAAGTACCCGTGAAGTATGAAGATGGTGGTGGCATGTTCACAACCTTCCTGTTCAACTTCGGTCCGTTTATCCTGCTGGGAGTATTCTGGTTCTTCCTGATGCGCCGTATGTCAGGTGGTGGAAGCGGTGGAGGCGGTGGCGTCTTCAGCGTTGGTAAAGCTAAAGCTCAGGTATTTGACAAAGATAACCCGGGTACAAAAGTAACATTTAAAGATGTAGCTGGTCTGAGTGAGGCTAAGGAAGAGATCGAAGAGATCGTTGCCTTCCTCAAAAATCCGGCAAAATATACTGAACTGGGAGGTAAAATCCCAAAAGGAGCACTGCTTGTAGGCCCTCCGGGAACAGGTAAAACCTTACTTGCAAAAGCAGTAGCTGGTGAAGCAAACGTTCCATTCTTCTCTCTTTCGGGTTCAGACTTCGTAGAGATGTTTGTTGGTGTAGGTGCTTCGCGTGTTCGTGACTTGTTCCGTCAGGCAAAAGAAAAAGCTCCGTGTATTGTTTTTATTGACGAGATTGACGCTGTTGGTCGTGCACGTGGTAAGAACCCTAATATGGGAGGTAACGATGAGCGTGAAAATACGCTGAACCAGTTATTGACCGAGATGGATGGTTTCGGATCAAACAGTGGTGTTATTATTCTCGCTGCAACGAACCGTGTGGATATTCTGGATAAAGCGCTTCTTCGTGCCGGACGTTTTGACCGCCAGATTACGGTAGATCTTCCGGAGTTGAACGACCGTAAAGAGATCTTTGCCGTTCACCTTCGTCCATTGAAAATAGACGAAACAGTTGACATTGATTTCCTTGCTCGTCAAACCCCTGGATTCTCAGGAGCAGACATTGCGAATGTTTGTAATGAGGCTGCCTTGATTGCTGCTCGTCACAGTAAAAACTTTGTGACCCGTCAGGATTTCATGAATGCTGTAGACCGTATTGTCGGAGGTCTCGAAAAGAAATCTAAGATTTCTACAGATGCCGAAAAAAGATCTATTGCGATACACGAAGCTGGCCATGCCACACTCAGCTGGTTCCTTGAATTTGCTGATCCATTGGTAAAAGTAACAATCGTTCCTCGCGGACGTGCTTTGGGTGCTGCCTGGTATATACCGGAAGAACGCCCGATTCAAACCAAAGAGCAAATGTTTGACCATATGTGTGCTATCCTGGGTGGACGCGCAGCCGAAGACGTATTCTTAGGACGTATCTCTACCGGAGCTGCTAATGACCTGGAACGCGTAACGAAACAAGCGATCATGATGGTTACCTACTTTGGTATGAGCGACAAACTTCCGAACCTTTGTTATTACGATTCTGGGGCTTCTGAATATGGATTTACAAAACCATACAGCGATGTAACCGCAAAATTGATTGATGATGAAGTTGCTCAAATGATTAACGAACAATATAAGCGTGCTAAAGAAATGCTTATTGAGCATCAGGAAGGTCATCATAAACTAACAGAACTACTGATCGAACGTGAGGTAATCTATAAAGAAGATTTAGAGAATATCTTCGGAAAACGTCCTTGGATTTCGCGTACAGAAGAGATCATCAGTCTCAACGAAAAAGCTGAAAAGAAAGCAAAAGAAGAGCAACCTGTTGATGATTTCCCATTCTCTGACGATACAGAGATCGACGAAAAAAAGGAGGCAGACAAGGATTTGGATTTCTAAAAACAACTCTAAATTGAGACTCAATAAAGAGGACTTGGCACTTTTTGTGCCAAGTCCTCTCTTTTTTTCCCGTGAAAGATTACTTTTGCAAATAGTATGACTGTTCACTAAAAATTATTTGGTTTGAAAGTATTAGTAACCGGTGCTGCCGGATTTATCGGCTATCATCTTGTAGATACGTTAATTCAGCAAGGACATGAGGTGGTGGGACTTGACAATATCAATGATTACTACGACCCGCGTCTGAAGTTTGACCGCCTGAAAAGATGTGGTATTTCAAGCGAAGAGATTGATTTCAATAAATTCACTCTGAGCAAAATATACCCCAACTATCAGTTTGTCCGCCTGAATCTCGAAGATAAAAAAGAACTTACCGACCTATTTCAGACAGGTCGATTCGATATTGTATGTAATCTGGCTGCTCAAGCCGGAGTACGCTATTCTCTTGAGAATCCCGATGCTTACATAAGTAGTAATATCGTGGGTTTTCTCAATTTACTGGAGTGCTGCCGTAACTTCCCGGTGAAGCATTTTGTATATGCCAGCTCAAGCAGTGTGTACGGACTCAATTCTCAGATGCCGTTTGCTACAACAGATGCCGTTGATCATCCAGTCAGCCTCTATGCAGCGACAAAGAAATCAAACGAACTGATGGCGCACACCTACAGTCACCTTTTCAAAATCCCGACAACAGGGTTACGCTTCTTCACCGTTTACGGACCCTGGGGACGTCCGGACATGTCTCCGATTCTTTTTGCCAATGCTATTGTCAAAGGAACTCCACTGAAAGTATTCAATGAAGGACGAATGAAACGCGATTTCACGTATATCGACGATATTATTGACGGAGTTATGCGAGTGATGTTTAATCCATCAGTACCGAATGAAACATTCGACTCCTCTACTCCGGACTCCTCGAGCTCTTCAGCGCCATACCGGATCTTTAACATCGGGAACTCAAAACCGACGAAACTGATCGAGTATATCGCTACTCTTGAAAATGCTTTTGGAAAAGAGGCCAATAAAGTGATGATGCCTATGCAACCAGGGGATGTGATCGGAACTTACTCAGATATTACACCACTTGCTCAGGAAACTGGTTATAAACCTCAAATTCCATTAAACGAAGGCATTCGCAGGTTTGTTAAATGGTATAACGAATATTACAATTCATAAAAACAATAAGAATCATGATCGTTTCTCCTTCTCTCCTTTCTGCCGATTTCGGAAATCTTCAACGGGATGTCGAAATGCTGAACAATAGCCAGGCAGACTGGTTACACATCGATGTTATGGACGGAGTGTTCGTTCCGAATATCTCTTTTGGATTTCCGGTAATCGAATATATCCAGAAATATGC
The DNA here is from genome assembly GCA_051654305.1 of Bacteroidales bacterium. Lineage (GTDB taxonomy): Bacteria > Bacteroidota > Bacteroidia > Bacteroidales > UBA7332 > UBA7332. The sequence continues at coordinate 5,617 of JBOFXU010000116.1, forward strand.
ACAAAAGCCATTAGATGTGCACCTTATGATTGAAAACCCACAAAAATTTGTGGCAGAAGTTAAAGCTTGCGGTGCTGAATACATGACAGTTCACTACGAAGCATGCACACATCTGGACCGTGTCATCAACCAGATTAAAGATCACGGAATGAAGGCCGGTGTAAGTTTGAATCCGCATACTCCGATTTCTGTTCTTGAAGAGATCATTACGCAAGTAGACCTTGTCCTTCTGATGAGCGTTAATCCGGGTTTTGGAAACCAGAAATTTATTCCTTACTCTGTAGAAAAAGTCAGAAAACTTAAAGAGTTAATCGTGCGTACAGGTTCGAATGCGTTGATTGAAGTGGATGGCGGAGTTAACATGGAAACCGGAAAACTTCTTTCCGAAGCAGGAGCTGATGCCGTAGTTGCAGGAAGCTTCGTTTTCAAATCAGCTGATCCGGCAACAACGATAGCTGACCTTAAGACATTGTAATCGTCTTTCATCAGACAACCCAAAAACCATGAAAAGCAGAACTCTTTCTTTTAGTGCAATTCCTTTTTTGCGCCTTTTGATTCCTTTTTCAGGAGGAGTTCTGCTTTATCATGCGTATCCATTTCCTCTATTTACGATTATCCCTACAGCCCTTATCGCGCTGTGTGGGTTAATTATATACTTCCTTTCATACAAAACAGACTCTGAACAACGGACCAGATCTTTCTTTGTTTTTGCTTTTTTTGCCACTCTCGCTGCAGGAAGCTGGAATGCCCATATACATACCGCTACCTGTTCGGGAGAAATGTATCAGAATGGATTCTGGACAGGAGAGGTCAGGCGAATAATCAGCAACAAGAATGGGATCTTGCGCTGTAATATCACTTTACAGGGGTTTCAGGACAGCACCAGCGACTCTCCCTGCGTAAATCACGAAGAAGCTCTTGTTTCCTTTCGTGAAAGCCAAAACTACACTCTCAAAGCCGGTGATTTGATTACGTTTC
>JBOFXU010000117.1:0-2389 GCA_051654305.1 Bacteroidales bacterium
AATCGTAATCCCAGCTAAAAGGAATATGAATAGACCAAAGTTTTAGATTTTCTTTTTTTATCAGACTACTTGCTTTATCTATTGCAGCAAGATACTCTCTGATATTCGTTTTGTCATAGCGTGGAAGAACAATCTCGATTTGCCTTATACCATATTTGTTTGCTGCCTTAAACAGATTAGGCATATTACTATCGTTTAAATGAACAGATACGCCTAACTCTAATTCAGGAGCTTTATTTTTCGCCATACTTCCGCAGAAGCAGCCGAGCATAACGAGAGAAAGTGCAGTTTTTTTCATACTTCGAGTTTTAAATGTTTATGTTACCAACCTGTATTGTTAGGTAGTAAATTGGGATTAAGTTTGTATTCTTCTTCAGGCACAGGCCATAAATAGTTTTTTTTATCAAAGGATCTTTTTCCAAGGAATGAACCATCATGCTTGTACACGTTCTGATTGTTAACAATCTCAGCAAGCTTCCAGCGAATGATATCAAAGTAGTAGAGACCTTCTCCGGCGAGTTCTACTCTGCGCTCTTTGCGTATTTTTTCGCGCATATCTTCTTTTGATAATCCGGGAGCTATAGATGGCATTTCAACTCCGGGCCTGCTTCTGACGGCATTTATGGCGTTTAAAACCTCAGAATCAGGGGTACTCAAACGCTCATTTCGTGCTTCTGCATAGCTTAAAAGAATATCAGAGTAGCGGATTAGAATAAGATTGATGTCATTCCAGTCATAGACTGGCGCATATTCCTGATCGTATGTACTGAATTTTTTGTAAGTATAGCCCGTAAATTTAAAACGGTCTTTATCAACGATACTTCCCATATACATAGCTCCGGGGTAGACAATCGTATGATAGAAGCGGGGATCCCGATTTTCATACAATGATTTAGAATCGTCATATTCCGAGCCATCACGCATTTCATATGCCTTGACCAGATCCAGTAATGGGGCAATGGTATTATATTGTCTGAATATCAGATCAAAACCATGCTGAAACTGAGGATTCAGGAATTGAACATCAAAAATAACTTCTGAATTTCCTTCGTTTTCTCTGGCAAATAACTTTCTATAATCGGGATATAAGCTGTGTTGCCCTGAGTCGATGATTTGTTTCGTACAGCTCTCAGCCTCTTCCCACCTATTATTGTATAAGTAGACCCTCGAGAGTAGTGCAAGTGCGCTCCATTTTGAAGGTCTGCCCGCATCCGCTTTGGATGTGTAATTTTCGGGAAGGTTTCTTGCAGCGTCCTTTAGGTCTGTAACGATTTGTGACAGTATATTCTCCTTTGGATCTCTCGGAAGTGTTGCATGTTTCTCAATACTGGGAGATTCAAGAATTAATGGGACATCACCATAATAGTTGATCAGTTCAAAGTAGAAAAAAGCCCGAAGAAATTTAGCTTCACCGATTTTGAATTTCTTCACGTCTTCGTTCATGCTGAACGGAATTATTTTTTCTAAAAAGGTGTTGCATCTGCCAATTCCTTGGTAGCAAGCTCCCCATTTCTTATTCACAACTGTCGTATTTGCTGGATTTAAATTTCCATTGACAATGTTCGAGTATCCACTATAGTTATTATAGCAATAGGCATTTGGGGTTAGTGTTTCAGAAAGCAGAGCACAATCGCTTCCGTATAAGTACGTATTACGCAGTGAATGATAACAAGCTGTCAATCCAGCATTGACCTGTTCATAAGTTTGCCAGAAATTAGATTCAATGTATCGATCTGTTGGTGCGGTTGTTAGTTCGCAACTAAGTAATAGAAACAGGCAGAAAATCGAATATATTTTGTTCATTATTTTAATGTGTTAAAATATGAGGTTAACTCCCCCGCTAAATGATTTTATAGAGGGATATTCGTACAGAGTCTTTTCTTTCAATGATTTTTCGGGATCAAACATTTTGAAACTCGAAAAGGTAAGGAGGTTCTCTCCATTTACAAAAAGGATCAACGATTTGAAAGGAGTTTTTTTTAGAACCTTTTGTTCCAGTGAGTAACTAAGCTGAAGATTTTTTAATCTCAGATAAGAAGCATCTTTCATCCAGAATGTAGAATGTTTTGCATAATTGTCATGCCCACTGCTTGCTCTCATCAGTCTTGGGTAGCCTCCATCGCGATTATTTTCCGTCCACGACTTTTCTAACCAGTCATAAGTTACTCCAGCACCATTATAATAGGGTTGTGCTAAATTTCCAATCGGATAGGTATTGACTCCGGATACTCCCTGAAAAAAACAGTTCAGACCGATCCCTCTATATTTAGCATTACAACCAAAAGAATAGGTCACAGATGGGATTACACTACCAGTAACCACTCTATCTTTTTCATTAATCTTTCCATCATTATTCATATCCTTAAACTTTAGATCTCCAGGTCTGGTA
>JBOFXU010000118.1:0-3344 GCA_051654305.1 Bacteroidales bacterium
CATCTTTAACGAAAGGAGTCCAGATAATATTGTTCTGAAAGTGATCAAATACTTTTTTTATGATGTCCAGTCCTGAAATTACCCCATCCGCTTTGGCTGTCATCGTAGCAATTGCTTGTGATGATTCAGGAATAATAGACTCTGTAGTAATATCACCTGTGTGAATGTCTTCCTCTAAGGCAAGATCAATTAATTTATTTATAAGATTCTCGTATTGCATAATTCTGTTTGATTTAAATAGACTCTAAATATTGGTTATTTACGGGAGCAATTTTGAGCTCCTCTCCTTTTTGCTGAATGGTATGCACTGTAAAGTCATCGTTCAACTGCGGAAAATCCTCCCGATAGTGCCCGCCTCGGCTCTCTTTACGAAAGCGTGCCGGCGTCATAATCAACGATGCTACTGTCAGAAGCTTTTGTGACGCATCAGTATAATACTCTTTCTCCTCAGAATGCCACTCCTGTTGCTTCTTACGCAAAAAAGAAAGACCAGTAGAAAGAAGTGCATCCGAACGAATAATACCGGAATGGTGATTCATCATCTCTGCCACTTCACCTTTCAGTGTAAAATAGGCTTCCCGAAGATCACTCCTTTTGGTATATTCTACACCGAATGACGGAACGGACGTCCAGTTTTGGAGATGCTGTGTATCCTCAATCGCCCGATACGCAAAAACAAGACATTCAAGCAATGAGTTTGATGCCAGGCGGTTTGCCCCCATAATTCCCGTAGCTGCGACTTCACCACAGACATACAAGCGTTGAACATCTGTACGCCCGCAATGATTCGACATGATTCCGCCCACCGTATAATGGGCTGCAGGAGCTACAGGAATCTCCTGAGTCAGGTCGAATGTATGTTCCTGACATTTGTTATAAATATTCGGAAAACGTTTCCGTATTTTATCCGCTTTAAGATGCTTGAGAGAGAGCATGACATATGGTCTGTCGTCTTTGAGCATCTCTTTGTAAATCGAACGCGCCACTATATCCCGAGGGGCAAGTTCTGCAAGCTCGTGTTTAGACAGCATAAATCGTTTCGATTCTTTATTGAGCAGATGTGCTCCTTCGCCCCGGACTGCCTCACTGATCAGATAAGCTTTAGGGCTATCGGACAAATAGAGCGCCGATGGATGAAACTGAATGAACTCCATATCCATAATCCGGCAACCTGCAGCGTAAGCGAGTGCAATGCCATCACCAATGGTGGTTTGAGGATTGGTCGTACGGCTATAAATAGCCGATGCTCCCCCCGAGGTTAGAAAAAGATACTGCGCATAATATAGCTCCTCGCAATCCTTCTTTTCGTTCCAGCAGCGAGTACCATAACAAATATTATCTTCCACAAGCAGATCAATGACCGACATCTCTTCGAGGATAGTGATATTCGGATTTGACTCTGTTTTTTTTATCAAAAATTCAGTAATCAGACGACCAGTTGAATCGCCCCCTGCATGCAATATGCGGTGCCTGTGATGCCCGCCTTCGAGACCCAGTGATAACTCACCATTCTCGGTATCAAAACACATACCTTCATCAATAAGCTCTTTGATACGTTGTGGTCCTTCATTAACCAGAATATTGACTGTCGAGGATTCACACAATCCCCTGCCGGCTACCATCGTATCCTGATAATGCAAACCTGGATTATCCTCCTCATCCGTTACTGCCGCTATTCCCCCTTGTGCAAAATATGAATTGCTTTCTCGAAGCTTTGATTTCGTGATCAAAGCAACCTTACCATACCGGGCAGCTTTATGTGCACTGTAAAGCCCAGCCAGACCGCTCCCTACAATGATATACTGAAATTGTTGCATGATACATTTAGTAGTTAATAAAACAGAGTAGCAAAAGTATTATTTTTTTTAAAAAAATCGACGATAAGTATATTATATCTAAGAAACGAAATTAAATCCAACAATAACATTCACCAAACAACTCTTAAAATTACGCTATACAAGATCGCGAAATCAAACCGTTTCGAGTAAAACACAGATATTTAAACCTGCCATTTTTGCATATTAATCTTTTTGGCAGTTATTTTGTAGTAAGAATAAACAAACAACAGTATAACTCACACACATAAATGAAATATGGAACAAGCGTTCTGACTTGTATCCGAAGAGTTATCCATCAGATAATCAAGATAAAAAGACGCGATATGAACAAAAACGAAAAGGACATGAACGAACTCAACGAACAAAATGTTGAGAACTGTAACTGTCAGAACGATGAAAATTGCAACTGTACTAATGAGAATGAATGCCAGAATGAAGCTGCCGAAACAGACAATTTGGCAGTACAACTGGAAGAAGTAAAAGCAAAAAATGAAGAATTGAATGATCAGTACCTTCGTTTGCTGGCTGACTATGATAATTATCGCAAAAGAACATTACGCGAGAAAAGCGAATTAATCAAAAACGGAGGAGAATCTGCTCTTACAGCTTTGCTTCCGGTGATTGATGATTTCGAAAGAGCAATTGCAAATATTGATAATGCAAAAGATCTTGACGCGGTAAAAGAAGGTGTTCAGTTGATTTATGGCAAATTCGCAAACTATCTGACTCAAAACAATGTATCTGTTATTGAGACTGAAGAGATGCCATTTGATACAGATTTACATGATGCGATCACAACTATCCCGGCTCCGGCTGAGAACCTGAAAGGTAAAGTTGTTGATTGTGTACAAAAAGGATATAAATTAAACGACAAAGTAATCCGCTTTGCTAAAGTTGTTGTAGGAGAATAATTATGTCAACAAAAAGAGATTACTATGAAGTGCTGGGTATCGCTAAAAATGCTACAGCTGACGAAATAAAGAAAGCCTATCGCAAAAAAGCGATTCAGTTTCACCCCGACAAAAACCCGGGAAATAAAGAAGCTGAAGAGAAGTTCAAAGAGGCTGCTGAGGCTTACGAGGTCCTAAGCGACGATAACAAACGTGCTCGTTACGACCAGTTCGGACACCAGGGCATGAATGGAGGTTCTGCTGGTGCTGGTGGTTTTGGCGGTGGCATGTCTATGGATGACATCTTCTCTCACTTTGGCGATATCTTTGGTGGTCACTTCGGTGGCGGCGGTGGTTTTGGCGGATTCGGTGGTTTTGGCGGCGGAAGATCTCGTCCGGTAAACCGCGGAGGTGACCTGCGCGTGAAAGTAAAACTATCACTGAAAGATATTGCTTTCGGCGTTGAGAAAAAAATCAAGGTAAAGAAATATGTAGGTTGTACGCACTGTAGCGGTACAGGTGCTGATAACGGCACTGCATTCAATACATGTCAGACCTGTAATGGTACCGGACAGGTAACGAAGATTCAACGTACCATTCTTGGAAACATCCAGAC
>JBOFXU010000119.1:0-44404 GCA_051654305.1 Bacteroidales bacterium
AAAGAAGACGAGAAAAGGAATTGTCCCAACAGGGACACAGGAATGACTTATTCCCTACGCCGGCATTATCCGGACAGGTTCAAAGGGTATATTCTCAGCCTTTTGACGTACACTGTAAAAAAGCACCCCCAAATTTTCGGATGCAAAGGAAGCTATTTTTTAGGAGATGTCCCAAACGAAAGTGAAAAATGATTGTTATATCTTTTCGTTTCTTATACTAATTTTGAATGTCATACACGAAAAGCTATATCTTTGTAAAAAAGAATAATCATATATGGGGTCGACATTAGACAGAATAAAACTGTTTGCAGAAGAGTGGGTTTCTGTAGTGATCAGTTTATTACGTATACTTCTTCTGGCAAAAAAAGGGACACATGTGCCTGAGCTAAAAAATAAGAATCGCGAAATTATCATTTTTGGGAATGGTCCATCATTCAAAGATCTGATTGATAATCATCCGGATTTTTGGATGGAAAAAGAGCGGTTAATGGTCAACTACAGTGTCTGCTCGGACTATTTTGACATTGTAAAACCAGAGCATTATCTGATTGCAGATCCGGGATTCTGGTTGAATAAGGATAAAGAGGAGCGTGTATTCGGGGCTTTACGCGACAAAACCACGTGGCCACTCAATCTTTATATGCCGAATGTTTCGTTCAAAAGTAAGAACTGGCAGAAGATGATCGAAAATAATAAAAACATCCGCGTGTTTGTTCATAATACTGTACCTGTGGAAGGTCCTTCTTTTTTCACAAGATGGGCATACAGCAATGGGTACGGTGTTCCAAGACCTCACAATGTTCTTATTCCTTCGCTGATGATCTCATTGCGCATGAATTTCAAGAAAATTTATCTCTCGGGCGCAGAGCACTCCTGGATCAGGGATTTAGGAATTTCAAACGATAACCGCGTGATTATGAACTTCTCTCATTTTTATGACCAGGGAAAACCCGACAAAAAAGAAATGGCTCAATATGCTGCCGTTCCTCTGTTTCAGGTATTATACCACCAGTATATTATCTTCAAATCATACATAAACATTGAAGAGTATGCGAAGCAACGTCAGCAAAAAATTATAAATATCACTCCGGGATCGTATATTGATGCGTTCGATAGAGAAAAAATAGAGTTATGAATATAGGTGTGATCATACAGGCAAGAACTGGTTCAACCAGACTTCCGAACAAGATACTACTCGATTTTGCCAATGGTAAACGTATTATTGACATCCTTCTTCAAAATCTAAAGAAGGCTCTTCCGGATACTCCGGTGATTGTGGCTACAACAACGAATGAGCGGGATGATATCTTTGCTCAGATCGCCAGTGAGAATAGTGTTTTATGTTTTCGGGGCGATGAGAATGATGTTCTGGACCGTTTTATTCGGGCAGCAGAATTTCACGATATCGATGTTGTGGTTCGCGTCTGCTCAGACAATCCTTTACTGCAGGCTGAAAGCATCACTACACTTATAGAAGCCTACAAGGCACATCCGGCAGATTACGTGAGCTTTGCTTTTCCGGACCAGCTTCCGGTAATCAAGTCACATCTTGGGCTGTTCCCTGAACTGACGACCCTTGCCGCGCTGAAACGGGTAGATACACTTACGAAGGAGAAACTCTTTCACGAACACGTGACAAACTATATGTATGCACATCCTGAATCTTTTGATATTGAGCTTCTGGATTTACCTAATTACCTGCAGAGCCGCAAAGATATTCGGTTCACTGTGGATACACAGCTTGATTTTGAAACAATGCAACAGCTTTACAGCCAGTACCAGAAGGATCTGAACGGCTCGCTGGAAGCACTCGTTGCATGGGTGGATCAGCATCCGGAGGTGTATCAGATCATGAGTAAAAACATAAAAGAAAACAGTAAATGAGCAATACACATACATACATCATCGGTGAAATCGGACAGAACCACAACGGATCGGTAGATATTGCCAAACTGATCACAGAACTTGTAGCCAGACCGGTACACGAAGAGCTGTTTAATCTGGAACTGAAGCCGATGGATGCCGTGAAAATGACGAAGCGTGACCTGAAATATGAATTAAGCGCTTCGCAAATGAATCAGGTGTACAACTCGCCTCACTCCTTTGGACGTACTTATGGAGAACACCGGGCAGCGCTTGAATTATCGGATGAGGAGCACTTTGAAGTATATTTGTACGCGAAGGAAAAGGGTCTCGACTTTATTGAAACTCTTTGTGCGCCGTCATGCCTGTCGATGCTAAAACTATTTACTCCCGACTCGTTGAAAGTAGCGAGCCGTGACTTAACAAATCTTCCACTACTGGAAGCATTAGCAGAGACTCGGATTCCACTAATTCTTTCGACCGGAATGGGCGGAAAAAAAGAGCTGGATCTTGCCCTCGAAGTGATCACGAAACACCACGATCAGATCTCTATTCTGCATTGTATTTCACAATATCCAACGCATCCTGCAAATCTGAATCTCCTTACGATCAATTATCTGCAGAAGCACTACCCTCAATACACTATCGGTTTTTCTGATCATACGATTGGTATTTCAACTCCCGTAGCTGCTGTTGCAATGGGTGCACGAATTATAGAGAAGCACATCACCATTGACCGAAAGATGAAAGGGACAGACCAGGCGGGCTCATTAGGCCCAGATGGGGTAAACCGCATGATTCGGGATATTCGTCTGACAGAAATGTCAATGGGCTACGAAACGATGAATGAGAAAACTGAGGTTAACGTCGCAAAAGCTAAACTGGAAAGATCAATTGCCTCGGTTCGTGCTCTAAAAGCAGGAGAGGTAATCACTGAAAAGGATATCCATATGCTTAGTCCGGGTGACGGATTCAAATGGAGCGACCGCAATCAGGTGATCGGGAAAGTCTGTCTGACAGATATTCCTGAAAATGAAATTATTTATGCCAATCTACTAAAATAAAACACATGCTACCAAAGCTAATTATTACAGACATTGACGGCGTATGGACCGACGGTGGAATGTTTTACTCTCCGGATGGAGATTTCCTGAAACGTTTTCACGTCTCTGACGGATGGGGAGTCATCTATTGCAAACAACTGGATATACCAGTGGCAATCATGACCGGTGAAAATACGACTATCGTTAAAGAAAGAGCTAAAAAACTGGGCATCGAACATTGTTATGTGGGTGTCAATGATAAAGTAGCCGAAGCGAGACAGTTGTGTGAATCACTGAACATCTCACTTGATGAAGTTGCATTTATTGGTGATGACCTGAACGATCTGGCACTATTACGCAAAGTAGGAATTAGTGGTTGTCCGAGTAATGCACACCCGTTTGTACGTAAACATGTGGATTACGTAGGACTAAAACAGGGTGGATCGGGAGCATTCCGGGAATTTGTAGAACGAATCCTCTCCGACAATGATGCTCTTGAACCTCTTCTGGCAAAATATCTTTAATCCTTACGGCTCATAATTCGGTAGCCGATCGGACAAAAAAGACATTTTCGAAGATTACAATACTCTTTCTGTAACTGAATAACGGCCTGGGAATCATACGCAGTTTCAATGCGGATTCCCAGGCTTTTCCAATTGCGCACGATGGAGTTATTCTCGGCCTTTATCTCTTCAAGAATCCCAAAACAACGCTCTGTCAATGATTCCTGCCCAAGATACTTTGCATAGGCAAAAAGGACAGGAACCACAGCATTAACTATGACGATCAAAATTGATTCCCTTCCCAGATGCTTCTTCCTGATCGGAGAGGATACTGTAAATGAAAAGCGGTTATCCCAAAACGAATCTGCATCCACCTGAAATAATCGGATCAACTCTTCCAGCGAATGGATCTGATCAACAACCTCTGCAAAGAAACGCTCGTACTTGTGAAAAAGAGCCGCAAACTCAACGATCCGGATTACCGGAAAGTTAAAACTATGCGTCTTAGAGAGCTTCCATACACTCTCCTCCATCGGTTGCAACTGGTATTTATGCCTGAGATGAATATACTCGCGTTGCAAACGCCCATAGCGGGGCTCCGCTATCTCTTCCGAAGAAAGAAATCCTGCTTGTCCAAGTAACAAGGCTTCCAGTTGAAAAAGAGAACTATTGTGTTTGACTATGACCTGGAAAGGGATGGAGCGAACCAGTCGCTCGAAAGGTTCGGAATTGATTCCAAATCCAAAGGAACGGCCCAGCAAAGTGTAAAAAACAGCATCCCAGTCGTTGTGGGACAAAGTTGCTACATAGTCTACAAGAGTCATCTTTTTCTCCAGACGTTCGATCAACAAACGAGTCTTCCAGGAAGTAAAAACAATCGGATCTAAGTGAGGAATATGTTCACGACAGGCTATAAGAGAATCACTTTTCAACAATGCAATATAGCGATTCTCCAATTGATGGGGGTAGGGGATGATCAGCTGAGGAAGAGCCCGGCCTTCCTCAGTCAAAGCCTGACAATCGGACTCCGAGACTACATGAGCAATCACCGAGTTATAACTCTTATCCTCCTGGTGGTTATGCCTGTTCCAGTCCGATGCCCGGATATGAATTTCGACGTTTCCGACCCAAAGGACATCGTCTATACGTAATTTAGCATTGAAGAAATCGGGACCGGAATCAAAATTATGAATTCCCGGGTCTATGACCTCTACTTTTTGATCGCTGACCGTACGGAGAGTTCCCGACGGATAGAGCCTGTACTTCCAGGCATAATGAAGTAAGTTTTCCATGGAATATCGAATTAAATCTAAAGGTTACAAGCGTGACTAACAATCAAAACTTATGGATAATAAAGAATAATTCTCTATGTTTGCAAATAAAAGAAATTAATCTCAATATTAATTGAAAAAATAGATAAGTTATGAAATTAGCACTGATAGGATACGGAAAAATGGGGCGTGAGATTGAACAGATCGCAATTAGCCGCGGACATGAAATTGTATCGATTATTGACGTAAATAACTTGGCTGATTTCGAATCAGAGGCCTTCAAAAGCGCTGATGTAGCAATTGAGTTTACAAGACCGGATGCTGCACTTGAAAACTATAGAAGAGCTTTCAAAGCTGGAGTTCCTGTGGTTGCAGGTACAACAGGATGGTTAGAGCACATGGACGAGATTAAAAATGCCTGCGAAAACAACGATAAGACGTTTTTCTATGCATCCAATTTCAGTCTGGGTGTGAATATCTTCTTTGCTATGAATAAATACCTGGCAAATATCATGAACGGATTTACCAATTATGATGTAAAAATGAAAGAGATACACCACATTCACAAACTTGACGAACCAAGCGGTACGGCAATTACACTTGCGGAGGGGGTGATTCAGAATATTGATCGTAAGAAAGACTGGACCATAGAGACACCAAAAGATAGCTCTGAACTATTTATCGAAGCTATCCGTGAGGGCGAAGTTCCCGGGTACCATTCCATCATCTATGAATCAGAGGTAGATACTATCACTATTACGCATGATGCCAAAAGCCGTAAGGGGTTTGCCTTAGGCGCTGTGGTTGCTGCAGAATTTACTTGTGGCAAAAAAGGGTTTCTGACGATGTCAGACATGCTTCAATTTTAACTCTAATTTCCTTACATAAAAATGCAGAACAAATTCAGTAAAAAACAATGGATCAAGGGAAGTATCGCCATGATACTATGGCTACTTTTCTCTTTGTGGACAGAAAGTTTCTGGCCTCTAATTGCTCTTCCATTTATCTTCGATATCTATTTCACCAAAAAGGTGCCATGGACCTGGTGGAAAAAATCTAAAAATGAAGCGGTTCGTAGAGTAATGGGGTGGGTAGATGCAATTGTTTTTGCTCTGGTAGCCGTGTACTTTATCAACACCTTCTTTTTTCAAAATTACCAGATCCCAACCTCTTCTCTTGAGAAATCGTTGCTGGTAGGGGATTTCTTGCTCGTAAGCAAATGCAACTACGGAGCACGAGTTCCGAATACGCCGATTTCTTTCCCTCTTGCGCAGCATACACTTCCGGTACTCAATACAAAATCATATATTGAGACTCCTCAGTGGAAATACAAGCGTCTGAAAGGATTTGAAGATGTTAAACGTGGAGATATTGTTGTATTCAACTATCCTGCAGGGGATACTGTTGCAAGAAAAAGCGAATTTCCGGACTACTACTCACTTTGTCAGATGTACGGGAAAGAACGAGTTCGTACGGATAAGGCTACATTCGGTGAGATTATCTGGAGACCAGTGGACCGCCGGGAAAACTACGTAAAACGTTGTGTAGGTGTAGCAGGGGATACTCTTCAGATCATCGAAAACCAAATCTACATCAACGGAAAGATGCAGCAAAATCCGGAAAAACTGCAACAAAACTATTTTGTTGTAACGGACGGAACGAATCTGAACGAAGAACAGTTCCGCAAACTCGATGTAAGCAATGATGACCGGGATATTATTTCAGATCCGAGTTTCTATTCGTATCTGAACGCACCACAAGGATCAACCATCTACATGATGCCGCTGACTCAGGCATCAGTTGATATGCTTAAACAATTCTCTTTTGTAAAAAGTATTTCGGTTATGCCAGGTGAGCTTGGTGGCTCAACTTACCCTTATACCGAATCCAATAAATGGACGATAAGCAACTACGGACCAATCTGGATTCCTAAAAAAGGTGCTGTGATACAGCTAACCGAGGAGAACTATCCGGTCTACGAACGTGTTATCCGTACATACGAAGAAAACCAGCTGGAAAAGAAAGATGGAAAATTCTATCTGAATGGCGAAGCGGTAACATCTTACACCTTCAAGATGGATTATTTCTGGATGATGGGAGACAATCGTATGAATTCAGCGGATTCCCGTTCCTGGGGATTTGTTCCTGAAGATCACGTTGTCGGAAAACCTGTTCTGATCTGGATGTCTCTGGACAAAGACAGAGGCTGGTTTGACGGAAAAGTTCGTTTTAACCGAATCTTAAAGCCGGTACCGGCTAACTAATAATGGAAAATAAACCTTTTCGATTAATAACAGTAAAGTCTCTGATTATCACACTCCTTCTGGTTTTGATAGTCAGAGGTTTTGCGTTTGAATCTGTTCGTATCAATTCTAACCAGATGGAAAGTTCGATACATGAGGGAGATCATTTATTTATTAATAAATGGTCGTACGGCTTACGCCTACCTATGACCTGGCTCTCCATCCCCTTTATTCACGACACCATTCCTTTTCTTAGAATTAAATCTTACAGTGACTTACTGCATACAGGATACCATCGTATTGGTTCGGGAGAGGTAAAGCGCAATGATGTGGTGATGTTTAATCACCCCGGAGGGCCATTTATTGAAATCCCGGAAGATAAGAAACCTGTATTTATTAGTCGTTGTGTCGGATTACCGGGAGACTCTCTCGTCTTTAGCGGAAAAGGGTATCTGGCTAATGGGATATTTTTCACGGAGATCAACAGTCGTCTGGCTCCTTACCTATTTAAAGAGGCCGGAAAACGGGAGATCACGAATTGTATCGCTCAAGGAAAAAGAAAGATTCACACAACGAAGATTATGGACGACCATTATCTGATATTTATCTCCCGCGAGGAGTTGAACTCTACCTTTAAAGCAGTGATTTCACTGCTTGAGGCATACTATCCCGAAAGCGATAATTCAACGCTGTGGGTACCCCGTAAAGAGAAAATATTAAGAGCTGACAAGAATAACATTGAGCGATATAAAGATGTTATTCTACATTACGAAATGCCTGAGGCAATCATAAAAGACAGTCTGCTCTATGATCGAGGAGAGCGTGTCCAATTTATTACATTCAAACAAAATTACTATTGGGTCTTATCAGATAACAGAGAGTCGGGAGAAGATTCAAGATCCTTCGGTTTTGTACCCGAAAGTCACATAATCGGTAAAGCTACTATCGCCTGGAAAAGTAATCATGAAAGGTGGTTTAAAACAATTCAGTAAAATGAAGACAATACGTATCACATCAGAATATTTAGCTCCCGTAAGTCATTATGCATTGATGTATCAGGCTGATGAAATTGAGATGGAAGTACAGGAGCACTTTATTAAGCAAAGCTTCCGCAATCGTTGCAATATACTTTCGGCAAACGGACCAATGACTCTGACAATTCCTGTGGAGAAATCAGAACTAAAAAAGCCCTGCCTGAAAGATATGAAAATTTCCGATCACGGAAACTGGCGACATCTTCACTGGAACGCAATTAAGTCTTCCTACAACTCATCTGCGTTCTTTGAGTACTACAGAGATGATTTTGAACCTTTTTACGAGAAAAAATACGAATATCTGGCTGAGTTTAATGAAGCGCTCAGAGCCCTTGTTTTTGAGCATCTGGATATGGATAAAATCATCCGCGAAACTTCTTCTTTTGAGAAACATCCTGAAAATGGAATAGTTGATCTGAGAGCTTTTGCAGAACCACAAATAAAAATCGGACCAGAACACAATCTTGTTTCAAAACCTTACTACCAGGTATTTCAAACAAAATATGGGTTCCAGCCCGATCTAAGTATTATTGATCTGCTATTTAATATGGGTCCCGAATCTGAACTTATTCTGCGAGATATGCTTTTATAGTTCTTTCAAGTTGCCCTGCATATTCATTATAACTAATAATCTCCTGTTTTTCATTGATAACCAGAAGGGTAGGAAGTGAACCGACACCAATCTGTTTTAACTGGTCGGACACAATACCCTGCTTGGAATAGAGATTGGTGATTTTAGTTGAATCCTGAAGAATGTCTTGTCGCCATTCCGGTTCACTATTTGCATAAGATATAGCCCAGAAGCTGAAGGTTTTCTCTTTAGAATCTTTCTCTTTTGTGGCTATTTTTTTGTTTTTTCTTTTGCTCTTATTTTCTTTCTCCAACTTCGCTTTGAGCTTCATCAGATCTTTTTTTACAGCTCTCGAGAAGTTGTCCTCTTCCGCGTAAAGATAGAGAAACAGTAAGCCATTCTTAAGCTCATCACTCTTTACATTCTTCCCATCCTTATCGGAAAAGGTAAGAAAAGGAAGAATCCGGCCTTTATGAGAAATTCCGCGCTCCACAGAAATTTCGAGTAACCGTTTCTGAAGGGGAAACCCTGCAGTTGCAGGTCCGAGAGCAGACATCCACGATACGATAGAGTCCGTATTCTGAGTTTGCGTAATATACTCATTAATAGCCAGCAAAGCCGTCGGATTATTTTTATTGGCATGTACATATTCATCCACATGTGCAGCCCAGATTGAATCAGATTCTATTCGTTTGTTTGAATACATCCGCTCAAAATAAAGCGCCATTGTATCTTTTCGATAAGCATCCCTCATCTCTTTCTGCACAGCATTGATAGAGTCCTGCAACGGTAGTACCTTTTTGCAAAAATCAATCCATACCTGATTCACCGAATCGTTTTTCACGACCAGGCTATCAAGTGATCCTTCCAGCTGAATCTCTGATTCCGGTGTAACAAGCAGGCTTATTTTACGAGTCATCTGATCGAAATAAAGCGAAATAAAACTCGTCGTATCGGGAACAAAGTTAAATGCGAATTTATCCTCTTCCATGGTCAGAGTATCCACCACGAAAGAACGGTTAAAATCTGGCATAATGTACAATACCCGAGAACTGAGCCCGGTCACACGACCTGAGATCACTGGTGTTTTCGATACTTTACGTCCTTCACAAGAGAAAAGACCAGCCATCGAGATGAGAACTAAGAGAATGGATAACGAACGTTTCATCTTCTGCGTTTATTTGAACGTGGTAATCTGATTCTGGCCACACGATAAAGCAAATACAATTCTAAAAGCATCACAAGCATCCATCCAAAGGAGTATGCCAGAGTTTTATAGAACGAGAACTCAGCCAAATGCTGTTTCTCAAGAGGATTACCTCCACTGTACCGGAAGAATGGGTTAAGATACATTTCCACACCATTGGCAAATTTAGCCTCTGCTCTCACATAGGTATCTCCCGGAGCAAAAGGATAGACAATATAATTTGTATCTGCGACAAATGCTTTTTTCTCTCCATTCTGACCAATCAATCGAATCGAATCTGCTTTTTGCGAAAGCTGGATTCGGATTGTGTCATTTGCTAATTTGATCTGAGGAACAGGGAGATTTGCATTCTCTGCCTGTTTTACATTCCACGCACCATCACCAAAGTTTGGAATTTTAAGTCCGTAGCTTGCACCACTTTTCAAAGCCAGCATCAAATCGGAGTAATCTGTTGTTGGAACATTTACAAACGTTGCGTATCGGGCCAATTGATACAGCTTATTAATATCGTGTGAATCATCGTTCGCAAGAATAAACGATAGATGTCCGGCTGATAATGCTTCATCCCACAGGGGTGTAGAAGCTGCCATTCCCGATACGGCTTCAATCATATCGTATCCCGAAAGATAGCGCATCTCCTCAGATGAAAGGGTACGTGTAAATGCTGGATGATTGAACACCACCAGATCTGCATCCTTTCCAACTTGATTTAATATCGTTTGTTTCTCGGAAAGGGTCATAAAGAATGGGTATTCTTTCCAGGTTACTTTTTCTGCACCAAAAACCAGCTGATGAAATTTACAAATCCCCCAGCCATGTTCGTACAGAGGCAAATAGGAAGAAGTCCCTTTGTTATAATCCGAAATACTCTGATAGTTCGAAATACCAATAAAGTCGTATTCCAACCCTTTATATGCTTTAAGCAACTCTTCTTGGGTACATCCTCCATTTGTGATTCCTGACCACATGCGGTGATGAGCATGAAAGTTAGCTCTCTTCCATTGTGCTGTATCTACTGATCCGTAAGGATTATAAATATTTTCTCCTGTAAATGGTGTTGGTTCTGCAAAATCATAAACGGGAGAAAAAAGATAGAACGATGATCCTGCGGCTAAAACCAGTAGTAAAAGGATCAAAGGTATCTTTACGAGTACGATAAATAAGAATTTTTTCATACAATCTATTTGAATATCAACGACAATTCTATATTTTTCCGCTCAAAGATAAAAAGAATCTGCTGAATTTCGCCACTCATTCTAAAATTGATGTATTATGCTGTATTACCATGGAAATATGAAGCTGCTTGACAAGCGTTCGGTTGGCTTTCTCAGTTCTCAAACTGATCCCTTTTTTTGTGATGATATTTTATCGGATTTTATCGGAAAGATTAGTCCGGAAGAGATCATTATTACACCCGGTCACTCCTTTATCGAGAAGCAACTCGTAAAACTGTTGATAGAAAGTAAAAGGCCTCTCATCATCGTGTTAGCCAGAGGAATACCCGATCATTTCCATTCGGATATGCAGGATGCAATTAAAGATCAAAACTTACTGATTATTTCTCCATTTGAGAAAGAAAACACCCAAATTACGGGATACCGAAGCATGATGAGAAACCGGTTCATCCTCGAAACGGCACACCGGATCACAATTGGATATGTCCGCAAAAATGGATTACTTGAAGAATTACTTGAGGATAAGAACTTTCAGCTGCTCATGGTATAAAAAATCCCGAAACTAAATGTTTCGGGATTTTTTAAAGTTTTATCGGCCAGAAGAGATGAAATAAATCTTACAATATTTCTTTAATCTCGAGCAAATTATCTACTGTATATGTAGGTTCAAATGTAATCGGATACTCTCCACCGTTACGAAAGTAGATCTGATCCATTTTAAAATTACGTGCACCTGTAATATCTGTATCAAAGTTATCTCCAATCATCAGTGAAGATTCTTTCCTTGAATTAGTAGATTTAAGTGCATACTCATAGATCTTCTGATGGGGTTTGTTATAACCGATATCATCAGAGAGTAGCACTTTCTCAAAATATGAAGCCAATCCGGAGTTAGCGATCTTTTTATATTGCACCTCCTGGAAGCCATTAGACAGGATATACATTTTGTAATTAGGTTTCAAATGCTCCAGTAACTCTATCGCATGGGGAACAAGTTTCGTCTTTAGGGTGGTATTAAATAAAAACTTCTCATTCATTTCCAAAGCATCTTCGTTTTTAATATCTATACCCACCTGAGCCATAGGATAGCGAAAGCGTTCAGCAGCAAGGTACTCTTTACGAATCTCTCCGTGGTGATAACGATGCCACAACTGATGATTGTACGTTTGATAGATAGAGTTGAACTGATCAAATGAGTCAAACCATTTCCCCAGTCCATAACTATGGTAGATCTCCTCAAGACTTTCTTTCATATTCGCACTGGTATCCCAAAGCGTATCATCTAAATCAATAAACAAAGAATTATATTTCATCGTATAACTAAAAAAGCAAAGCGAGCTATTCAGGTAATGAATAACTCGCAATGATATATGTTAATAACTTAAGATTAGTCCATCTCAATCACAAGATAACGAGACAAGCTCCAGAATGCTTTTTGATCTGTTACAGTAAGCACCATCATACCACTTGCATCTTTACCTAATGTATAAGTTCCTTCCGGATGGTTGGTTAGGATTTTAGCTTTCTTGTTCGGAATTTCCAATACTTTGAGGCTACGAATGTCTACCACATTGAAAATATCTTTATTGAAATCGCCTCTAAGTAGCTCTTTGCGTTTGAATAATCCACCACCAGTAAGAATATTCTGTTTCTTCAAGTCTGATTTCGTTCCGTAGATATACCACGCACTGTTCAGCTCTTTATCCTGCTCCTTGATTGTTGTTTTCTGTTTTTGAGCTTCCTCTGTAATCTGAGTTACCTGAGTATTCAAAGAAGCTACAGAACGGTCAAGTTCATTGATGCGGATATCTTTTCTGGCAAGCTCTTCCTGAAGCGTAACGATCAATTGCGTTTTTTGCTCAACTTCTGCAGTCAGGCGGTTAACCATCTTTTGCAATTGAGTTGATTTATTTCCCTGTTTATTCAACTGATCTTTCAGCTTGCTCAACTGCTCTTTATTTTTCTCTAAAGTTTCAGTGATCATCGCTATATCATTGGAAATACGCTCACGTTTTCCCGGAGTGATTTCCTGTGAGGTCTGAGTAGAAACATAGTTCTCTGCCTCTCTGATTTTCTGGAATCCAGATTCCACATCATTCAGGATCGAGAGAGTTTGGTCAAATTCGGTCTGTACTTGCGAAAGTGCCGTCTTTAATGAGTCATTCTCCTCTTGTAATTGTTTAGAAGATCCACCCTCCCCACAACTTGAGAAAAGCAAAGCCAAAGCAACAAACGGTAAAATAAACTTTTTCATCTTGTTACGATTTAGTTATCAGTTATGTATTATTTGTTCACACCCCTCTTACAAACAGACGACAACAATATTTTCATAAGAGAATATGTGAAACGTGTCAAATATAGAGCTTTTTTTTTATATCAAATGAAACGGCAGGATTTATTGTTCTTTTCCTGCAACAATCATAACGAATTCGCCTTTAGGCTCCTGCGTCTTGAAGTGTTCTATCAATTCTTTTAGCGTTCCGCGAACTGTTTGCTCAAATTTTTTTGACAATTCACGGGAACATGAAGCCTGGCGATCTTCACCAAAATATTCTGCCAACTGAGTGAGAGTTTTCACTACACGGTAAGGCGATTCGTAGAAGATCATTGAGCGTGGTTCTTCAGCAAGTTCCTTCATGCGTGTCATTCGTCCTTTCTTCTGTGGCAGGAATCCTTCAAAACAGAATTTATCGTTCGGAAGACCTGAAACAACCAATGCCGGAATCAACGCAGTTGCACCCGGAAGACACTCTACATCCACGCCTGCTCTCACACATTCGCGGACCAGCAGAAATCCAGGATCAGATATCGCCGGGGTACCTGCATCCGAAATTAAAGCAATAGTTTCTCCGGACTGAATACGGGAAACAATATGCTCCACCGTCTTATGCTCATTGAATTTATGATGAGAATGCATTTTAGTATCAATCTCAAAATGCTTCATCAGAAAAGAAGAGGTACGTGTATCCTCAGCCAGAATATAATCGGCTTCTTTCAAAATGCGTACCGCTCGGAAGGTCATATCTTCCAGATTTCCTATGGGAGTAGGAACAACATATAATTTCCCCATATTTATAGCTTTATCAAGTGATTAAACAAATCGCTGACGGATTAGATTGAAAAACTCAACCACTTCCTCCTGCTCTTTATTCCACTTATAAGTAATCAACAATTCTTGCTCTGTTCCATTGTAGTCTGTAGATTGGTTTACCCTCTCTATACACTCATCCATAATAACAGAGTCATTATTAAATAGTTCTCGCATAAAGCGAAAACGGTCATTTAAAGAAATAGCCTGACGAAAATCTGTCGACAGTTGTCGTTGTATTCGTTCATTCAACGTTGCTTTTGCCTGGAAGGTCAAAAAAGAATCAGTTGATCTTGTACCCATTTCAGAAACTTCCTCTGTCTTCTCCTTCAAAGGCTCGAGGTCTGCATTTACAGCGAAGGTCTCCGGGTGCTCTTTTGTTCTTATATCATCTTCCTCCGGAACACATGCTACAACTTTCTGAGAAGTATCCTCTATTTTAACCGAACTTTCTACTATCGGTTCCGGTGTTTCCACTTGAAGTACAGAATCGTTTTCCTTACAAAGTACATCAGCTAAAATTTCAGCAGATACCGGAGCTGCCGGTTCTTTGAGCAAAACCTCAGATATATCTTCTTGCTCAGGCAGAGACTCCCCGGCAAGAGCGACAGCATGAGAAACAGTTGCAAAAGTTGTAGCATCTCCCGCTGAAATTCCAACACTTGCCGTTACCTCTTGTTCATCACGCAATAACTGAGCCTGTTCAAGATCCTTGAGGAGAGTCTCTATTTTGGTCGTCTTATCGTAAGAAAAACGGAACAAGATAGAAGGAATCTCTTTCTCTTGGCTCATCGCCTTTACCAAAGCCTGAAGCTCTTCAAGATTATCAAGAATAATATCTATTTCTCTTTTCATCAGTTTCGTTTATATCAATATTACAGCAATCACAAAAGCCAAACAAAATAGATGCTGACCTTCTGTTTAGCCCATCAGATTATCTAATTTTTCAATAACAAGATCCGGAGACAGATTGTTTAGGCACGCATAATCTCCCCGAAAGCAAGGCTTGTTGCCAAAAACAGAGCACGGTCTGCAGGATAATTCCAACTGAACGGCTCGATCGGGACTTTGATTATACCCCATAAATCCGGCATAGGGATGTGTAGCCCCCCATATAGAAACAACAGGAGTGGCTGTAAGTGAGGCAAAGTGCATATTAGCTGAGTCCATACTGAGCATTGCATCCAGGCGACTCATCAGGATTAACTCCTGATCAAGTTTTAACAACGATCCGACTACCTGTATCGCAGGAAACTTCGACTTCCATTTTTCAAAAAGCGCCAGCTCGTCTTTCCCTCCACCAAACAAAAATAAGGTCATCCCTTCTCTGGCATACAAAGAAGCAATAACCTGTTCCATTTTATCCAGAGGATATATCTTTCCGGCATGCTTTGCAAAAGGAGCAATACCAATCCATTTTCCTTTTTTGGTCCCAAAATGAGATGTTATCTCTGATAGATCCGGTGTGGTCTGCTGAAAAAGAGACGTGAATGTAAGATCAAAGTGAAAGCCCGCTCTACGGAACACCTCCTGATAACGTTCAAAAGAGGATTTTAACTGGACAAAAGATTTGTTCTCTTTGGCTGTCAATGCTTTCTTCTCTGACCGACCTTTATCAATATAAAACACCTTTGTACCACTTAGGCTAAAAGCTGTACGCAACACTTTACTACGTAACACGTCGTGCAGATCAAGCACATAATCAAACTTCTGTTTACGCAGTTTGAAAAAGAAGCGTAATACTCCTGCAATGCTTTTCTCTGTTCCCCGTGTATCAATCGGTTGAAAAGAGATATTTGCCGGAGCGTTTATCAACAGCTTCTTCAGAAAAGGCTGCGATACAAATGTGATGTCTGTATCAGGATGACTCAACGCAAAAGAATAGAGAACGGGGATGACCATAGCGACATCCCCGATAGCTGAAAATCTTGTTATGAGTATTTTCTTATTTCTTTGCATATAATACAGGATTCAAACTTGGATCGTTGTACATTTTCATTTGCTTGTAAACTTTCATGTACTTCTTTCCAGCTTCAATGTCTGTTAATAACTGATCGATAGCTGTTGATAAGTCACTTTTTTGCTCAAGCAAAACATTTAGTTTTGTCTGACACTGTGCAATATGCTGCTCCTCGGCATCTGAACGATTTACCTCTTGCTCCATATG
Organism: Bacteroidales bacterium; assembly: GCA_051654305.1. GTDB lineage: Bacteria > Bacteroidota > Bacteroidia > Bacteroidales > UBA7332 > UBA7332. The sequence goes on from JBOFXU010000119.1 coordinate 16,166, forward strand.
ATAGATCTTAAGTGCAAGAATAGATAAACGGTCGATAGCCCATGCTGGACTTTCAGTATTAATCTGAGCGTCTGCTACAGGTGAAATAGCTTTGTATTTATCGAGGAAATAGCTGTCTATAAGTTCTACTAAATCTGTACGATCCTGGTTCGAAGCATCAATACGTCTTTTAATGGCCAGTGCACTTACCGGATCAATTTGCGGATCACGAATGATATCTTCAAGGTGCCATTGTACTGCATCAATCCAATTTTTCAAGAAAAGATAATACTCAATGGTGCGGATTTCGTATGGGTTTTCCATGGTTGCATCCACATTATCCATCGTATGGTAGTACTCTGTACACGAAGAAAATATTTTATTTGATAATTCGCTAAAGCTCATATTCTAAGGTTTTTGATTCTACATTAAGTTTGTTTCGGACAAATATAAGGATTTATTGATTAGAAGAGTAACTTTTAAATAATTCTTACACCCGTTACCCAACAAAAAAAGTAACTTCGCAAGACAATGGCTGATTATATGAACAAAGAAAATAGAAAGATTGAATTTGCTCCTTTACAGGGGTTTACCGAGTCTGTTTACCGCGAGCTACATGCTAAATACTTTGGCGGTGTAGATAATTATTATACCCCTTTTGTGCGAATAGAAAGAGGTGATTTCCGCAACAGAGATATGCGCGATATTCTACCTGAAAACAATATTCTTTCGAAGACTATCCCGCAAATGATTGCTTCAACTCCTGACGAACTGAACCGGATAGCGGATAAATTCTGTTCGCTGGGGTACACCCATGCCGACCTGAACATGGGGTGTCCATTCCCTCTTATTGCCAATAAACATAAGGGAGCCGGACTTCTTCCGTTTGCAGAAGAGGTAAAAACACTTCTGGAAGCTGTCAATCACAGAACTGACTTAACATTTTCCCTCAAAATACGCCTTGGATGGGACTCTGCCGAACAGGGACTTGCGCTGATGGATCTTATTAATGCAACAACTCTTTCGCAACTGACGATTCATGCACGTCTGGGAAAACAACAATACAAAGGAGAGGTGGACAAGGATGCTTTCGCTCTTTTCTACGAAAAATGCAAACATCCGCTTCTTTACAACGGTGACATAAAGACGCCCCAAGAGATCGACCAGATTCTGGAGAGGTTTCCAAAACTTTCGGGAGTAATGATTGGAAGAGGTTTGCTTGAAAATCCGGCACTGGCTTGGGAATGGAAAAACAACTCTATTATTTCCGAAAAAGAGAAGAAAGAAAAGATCAAAAACTTACACGAGGAACTTGTCGGGTTTTATGAAAGCTCTTTACAGGGAGAACATCAGATTCTGGCTAAACTTCAAGCCGTATGGGAATATCTTTATCCGGAAGGAGAAAAGAAGTTGCGAAAAAAGATTTTGAAAAGTGGTAAACTTCAGAACTATAAGCAGGCTGTGCATGAGTTACTCCGCTGATACGAAGAAGATAAAAAAGAACATGATTCACTTTCTGATATATAGACTGTAAATAAGAAAAGGATATCTGAAAACAGATATCCTTTTCTTATTATTTTAAATACGTATTCTAATATTCTACTTTGTAATCTTTCGGCAAAGCAACCCCTTTCCACGCTTTCTTGGTAGTCCAGTCAGCAGCCTCATCGGTCCAGAACTTATTGTCTGCTGGTAATCCGAGAGGTAAGAAGCTAAGTGTTGCCATGTAAAGACTTCCGGTAGAGGTATAATAATCTGCGATACCCGGCTGATGTCCGTTAAAACCAAGCAACAACCAACCTTTTTCGTCGAAGTTCTGATTTCCTTCATACATATTCCGGTGTACAGCTGTAAGTGCACTACGCACCTGAGCCGGTGATACATGAGCCGGAAGCTTCTCGCGAAGTGCTACATCTGCCAAAGACTGAAATGCTGCAGTACGATACGTAACCGAGCGACCAAATGCCGGATAAGTTCCATCAGGTCCGATCATACGCTCAGAAAACTCGGCATGTCTGACCATTCTCCGAAGAGATTCATCGTAATCTTTTTTGCTTGCAAGGCCTTTAGGCATTATCGTTTCCAATAAAGCCACCATCATCGGATGCATTACATAAGCATTATAATAATCCATACTGAATTTCGGACCATCCTTATACCATCCGTCACCTACGTACCACTCCTTGACCTTATTCAAACCTACTACAATTCTGAAAGGATCTGCCTGTTTCTCATGCTGAGCTAAAAACGATTCTGTCAGAGCAGAGAAAAGAAGCCAGTTATTATAAGCTCCCATTCTGTCGCGCAGAGATTTAAACGAGTCTATATAACGCTGCTTTGTTAGCTCATCCAAAGGTTCCCACAATGCTTTCGGTGCACGAAGAAAAGCATGAACAAGGTATGCTGCATCTACAATAGGTTGTGCATACACCGTGAAGTTGAGTTTATCCGGCGAATCCGGATCCACTGCATTTGTAAGGCCTTTAAGCACTTCCTCCCGCATTTTTTTACGTAGTTTTCCCTCTTCTGTATCATCATCAGGTAGAGCCAACCACGGAGCTACACCCGCAAGTGTACGTCCCACAGCCTCTAAATATGTGATTTTTTTCGGATCGTATATATAGTCTGAAGGCGTTTCAACAGACATATTCTGACATAAAGTCCCTTCCGCCAAATTATGAATTACCGGATAGGAAATCTTCCACAAATAATTGACCCATAACGCTCGTTCCTGGGCTCCTGTCAGCTTAACTTCTGTCTTACTTTTCGCCACTTTTTTGGCTTTCGTCGACTTTTCTGTTTGAGCAAGAACAGTTGTCACTGAAAACATCAGTAAAACCATCCCCACCAAGAGTTTCATCTTTCTCATATCTATTGATCAATAATTATTTCTATGCAATAGTTTACCTATGCTACAAATTTATAAAAATAACATAGAGGTACAAATAAATTAATACACGAAGTCTGGTTGAAACACATAAAAAAAAGAGAGGAGTCAATAAACTCCTCTCTTTCACATATTAGTTGTTCGAAACGCTATTCAATACAATTGTTGATTTCTTCAATCCTTTACCAGTTACTTCAAGAATGATTTCACCAGCCTCATTCGATGATGACACAATCGTTGTCAGCATTCCGTTGAACGCTTTCATTGTAGGCTCGTGGAAAATCTCTAACGAAGTCGGATCCCCATTAGCTGAAGCACGGTAACTTCCTTTTCCTTTTACTTTAAACTGAAGCTGATGTTGAGCTGTAGGGCAAAGATTTCCATCTTTATCCACAACCTCTACTGTAACGAAAGAAAGATCATTACCATCTGCTTTAATAGTTTTACGATCTGGCGTCAAACGCAGAGTATAGGCTTTACCAGCTGTTTTAAGAACCTTCTCAGCCACAGCGTTTCCTTTCTCATCGTAAGCAACCACTTTGACTTCCCCTGGCTCATATTTTGTATCCATCCACATCAGACGATAACGCTTCTGACGTGCAAAATCTGCAGTAGATGCTGAATCAGCACTGTTATGAACGGTAACTGATAAATCCTTCGTACGTTTACCCTGGCTCTTTCCGTTAATGAAAAGCTCCGCTGTCGGATGGTTCGTGTAAACAAAAACCGGTGTTACTTCGCCTTCACGTCCTTCCCAGTTCCAGTGAGGTAATACATGAAGTGTTTCCTCATTTTTGTTCCAGTGACTACGATACAGATAAAAACGGTCTTTTGGCAAACCTGCTAAGTCTACAATACCGAACAACGATGAGTGATTTGGCCACTCAGTATAATAAGGGGTTGGTTCTCCTAAGTAATCAAACCCTGTCCACACAAATTCTCCGATACAATACGGAAGATCATCATGTTGAATAAAGTCATCCTCTGGTAGATTAGACCATCCGCAATGCTCGAAATCATAAGAAGAAGATTGTCCATCAGGATATTTCTTCATAGAATATCGTCCTAACGGGAATTTATAAACACCCCTTGAACTTACTGTAGAAGCGGTTTCACTTCCAAGAATGATTTGTTGAGGTAGTTTCTTATATGCCTCCTGATATTTATGCGGACGATAGTTAAATCCGGCAACATCCATAACGGCAGCCATATTATTATTTAGTACAGCATCCGGTACATCCATCCCCTGTGTAACAGGACGAGTAGGATCTTCACGATGACAGATATCCTGTAGAAAACGTGAAAGTTTAGCCCCGCGACCGGCACCCCACTGATCTGGAACCTCGTTACCAATACACCACATAACAATACTTGCATTGTTGCGGAAATTGTGAAGTAAATTTACCAGATCCTTTTCAGCCCACTCGTCAAAGTAGTTATGATATCCATTTTTCACTTTCTCTGATCTCCACTCATCGAAAGACTCAACCATAAGCATCATCCCCATCTCATCACAAGCTCTGACTAATTCAGGTGCTGGCATGTTGTGTGAGGTACGAATAGCATTACACCCCATATCTTTCATAATACGGATCTGACGACGAATAGCCGCATCATTCACAGCTGCTCCTAATGGACCAAGGTCATGGTGGTTACATACTCCTTTGAACTGTGTTCTTTTGCCATTCAGGAAAAAACCTTTATCAGGTATGATTTCAATCGTACGAATACCAAAGGTAGTAGAATATGTATCCACTTCCTGACCATTATGATAAACAGTAGAAACGGCTTTATACAGATTTGGATTCTCCGTATCCCACAGCTGAGGTTTTTCTACGACAGCTGTCTGATCGAATGTATTTTCAGAGAATTCGTTCAATAACTGATCCACCGTACATACTTTTGCTCCCTTTGGATCAAGAATATCTGTTACGATTTTGAATTCACCTGTTTTACCAGCAGTTTCAAGCTTCGTACGGATATTTACTTTTGCGAAATTTTCTTTGATAACAGGAGTAGTCACCTGAGTACCCCATACCGGTACGTGTACATCGTTGGTTACAATTAAATGCACATTGCGGTAAAGTCCTGCACCCGGATACCAGCGCGATGACTCCACCTTATTCTCTAAGCGAACAGCTAAGGTATTTTCACCATCAGCATTCAAAAAAGGCGTAGCATCAATCTGGAAAGAGTTGTAGCCATAAGGCCAGAAACCAGCTTCTTTTCCATTGATATATACCTTGGCATGACTCATAGCCCCGTCAAAAATCAGAATAGCTTTTTTACCTTTTGTGAAACCCGGAGCCTTAAATTTTAGACGATACCAACCCGGACCAACAAACGGAAGACCGCCGGTTCTACCCGCATGATCTACTGCTGCTTTCATGCCATCCTGAGCAATAGCTACATTCTGAAGATCATAATCTTTACCGAAAGGACCGTAAATCGCCCAATCATGGGGTACTTTAACCGATTGCCATTTCTGGTCGTTCAACTCTTTAGCGGTGAAATTTACATTGTCTTCACGTGTAAACTTCCATCCGTTTTCAAATGTGTCAACGGTTCGGATCTGAGCTGCTATCGAACTAAAGACAGCCAAAGCGAACATTGTCATAAATGATTTCTTCAACATAAATAGATAGTTAGTTATTGGGTTAGTATACCTGATTCCGCAATGAATACTTTTATATCGTAACATCGGTCTTTGAATAAACAATTCATCAGACAGGATACAAAATAAAGTGTATCCTTCCTTTTGATAAATCAAGAACAACGAAGCGTACATAAAAAAATATCAAGCGAAACATTGCAACAAAAATAAAAAAATTTACCTTAAATTCCTACATAAATAAAATATTTTTCCAAACAATAAAAAAGGCCATCAGCTAATACTGATGGCCTTCTACTATCTAATTAGAAACTATTAGTTCGTTTGTTTGACTTGCTGATGGTGTTTTTTCTCTTCAACAGCTTCAACAACATTCATAACATAATCACCCAGTTTCTCACATTCCATGATAATATCCATATAGTGAGTACCTGCCTGATAAGTATATAATTTAGCATTAACATCTTCAAGATTCTGACGACGAAGCATACCTCTGTAGTTATTAATCTCTTTTTCTCGGTTGTGCATACCATCGAAATCTGATTTAGAGATTGATTCTTCATTCGCATCTTTAGACATCAACTGATGTAACGATTTAAGATCATCATCGATCAGTTCAAACATGCGTTCTACATGCTGGTCCATCTCTTCTGTGAATTCCACATGATTTTTAGCCTTGTGGTTGATCGTACGGGCAATGTGAAAACAGCTATCTCCAATACTTTCGATCTCAGTTACTTTAGTCATCATACGACGAATTGCCGATTTGCTCTCAGAGCTTAGACGACCTTCTGATACAAGATTCAGATAGTTTGCAATTTCAATCTCCATGCGATCACTGATCCCTTCGTACTTCTCAATACGTGAGAATTGTTTTACAAACTCATCGCTATTCGGTTTTTCTTTATACAATTCGCGCACAAAACCGAACATTCGCTGCGTGCGTTCCACGTAAACAAGAATCTCTTTACGAGCTTGCACTATCGAAAATTCAGCTGTAGAAAGAAGCCCTGTTGAGATATACTGCAGATGGAAATCCTCTTCGCTTTTCTTCTGTTTAATTAAATTAGATACCACCCAAACATACCCCTTCACAAACCAGATCATAAGGAATGAATTCGTAATATTAAAGATGGTGTGGAACATTGAAAGGGCATAAGATACAGAAACCTGTCCTGTCTGGAACTGCTCACGCATCGCAATCATTTGAGGATCTGTAAGCACTTCTTTACTCTCTAAAAGAGCTTGCGTCTGAGAAGACATATTATGTGTCAGCTTCATTAATGATGTAGGATCTCCAATTCCGTACTCAAGCATGATGTAATTGATCATTGCCATGAATGGTTTAAACAGAATCAATACCCAGATCACCCCGAAGACATTAAACATCAAGTGAGATAGAGCTGCACGTTTAGCCGAAACATTTGCACTAATCGCAGCAAGATTTGCCGTAATTGTCGTACCAATATTTTCACCTAAAACCATTGCCGCCGCAATTTCGTAAGAGATCCAACCTTTACTACACATGACAAGCGTAATGGCCATAGTTGCACTGGAAGACTGAACGATAATGGTAAGAATAGTACCAATAAGAAGAAATAGGAGAGTAGATGCAAATCCCATTTGTGTGTATTGAGTCAGAAACTCAAGAATTTCAGGGTTACTCTTAATATCCGGAACAGAGTTTTTCAGATAATCGAGCCCCATAAACAGGAATGCAAAACCAATCATAAATTCACCCCATGATTTTCGCTTGCTATTTGACGAGAAGATCAAAGGAATAGAAATACCAATGAGAGGCAAGGCAATGACACTGATGCTGAATTTAAATCCAAAGAAGGAGATAATCCAGGCAGTAACTGTCGTACCGATATTAGCACCCATGATCACAGTAATAGATTGTGCTAATGAAAGCAATCCTGCGTTCACAAAACTAACAACCATAACGGTTGTTGCGGAAGACGACTGAATAAGAGCTGTAATCAGAACTCCGGTCAAGACACCCATTAAACGGTTCTTAGTCATCGTAGCTAATATACCACGAAGTCTGTCACCTGCTACTTTTTGTAGCCCTTCACTCATCACTTTCATCCCGTAAAGGAACATACCCAGCGATCCACAAAGGGTCAAAAAATCATAGAATGAATAATTCATTGTTTTAAAATTACTTTGTTGTTAGTTATACTACTCTATCTTATAGTGTTTATGGCAAATTTATATAAAAAAATGCCGCAAATTCTAACACGATTTCTTATAATTTGTATATTAGGCGAATAAAGTTTGTTTGTAATAAGAGTGTAATAAAAAATAATATATTCACCTCAAATGCAAGCAATAACTCCATAATATAAGCCAGCTTTAATTATAAGTAACAACCATTTTATGCCCTTTGACGTTGTTATCATAGACACAAAAATTCACTTTAACCTTTAAACAAGAAATTGGAATGAAAAATGAAGTTCGTATATATTGTAAGAACACAAATACCTTCCATAGTGTTCCCATAGGTACCTCACTTATTGAAATTGTGGAACTGATCGGACTAAAAATGCCTTACAAGGTAATTGCCGCCCGAGTTAATAACAAAACCGAAGGTCTGAAGTTTAAAGTATTTAATGCAAAAGATATTGAGTTCTTAGATATTAGCTCTTCTTCCGGTATGAGATGCTATAGCCGATCACTTTGCTTCATACTGTACAAAGCAATCAATGACAAGTACAAAGAAGCGGAGCTTAGAATTGAGCATCCTATTTCACGGGGATATTACTTTACAATTAATAATCCTACCCCCATAGGCTCACACGAACTCAACGAAATAAAAAAACGCATGACTGAGATCGTTGAAGAGGATATTCATTTTAAACGCATCGAGGATCAATCTGAGAAAGTCCTTGCTCTGTTCAAAGAACAAAAGAAAAAAGACATCTATAATCTGCTGAAATCAACAGGGGACAGCTATTATTCCTACTACCGTCTGGAGGATCTGGCAGACTATTACTACGGGTGTCTCGCACCATCCACTGGGTATATCAATATGTGGGACCTTCAGGTGTACAACGGAGGTTTTCTGTTGAAAATACCAAACCGGGAGAATCCGAATATTATGGAGTATCCTCTGCCTCAACCGAAACTATTGGAGGTCTTTTCTGAGAATGTAAAGTTTAACAAGATCATAGGACTTCAGAATGTAGGTGAGCTAAACAAAGCTATCGCACACGATATGACCAGCGACCTGATAAAACTATCGGAAGCCTTACACGAAAAGAAAATAGCACGTATAGCGGATGAAATAGCAGCAAAAAAAGAAGCTAAGGTGATTCTGATTTCAGGACCTTCCTCTTCGGGTAAAACGACATTCGCGAAACGTCTGAGCATTCAGCTTATGACTAATCTGATCAAACCTATCGCAATTTCTTTGGATGACTACTTCCTGAACCGTGAAGATACACCAATGGATGAGAATGGGGATCATGACTTTGAGTCTTTGTATGCTCTCGATTTAAAAACATTCAACGCCGATCTGGAAAGAATATTAAAAGGAGAAAAGGTTGAACTTCCAACATTTAATTTTGAAACAGGAAAACGGGAATACAAAGGGAAATACATTGAGCTAAAAGAAAACAATATGTTACTGCTTGAGGGTATTCACGCGTTGAATCCGGACTTAACTCCAACGATTGAAGACCAACTAAAATTCAGGATCTACGTATCTGCACTGACAACGATTTCGCTCGATGACCATAACTGGATTCCGACAACAGACAATCGACTATTGCGCAGAATCATTCGTGACAGCAAATACAGAAAATATTCAGCGAAAGATACAATATCCCGCTGGGAAAGTGTCAGAAGGGGAGAGGAGAAGTGGATTTTCCCATTCCAGGAGAATGCGGATGCAATGTTCAATTCAGCATTACTCTTTGAACTTCCTGTAATCAAGAATCATGCAGAGCCACTTTTGAAAGAAGTACCGCAGAATTGCATCGAATACTCAGAGGCTTACCGACTGCTGAAATTCCTGAACTACTTTAAACCAATTTACGAACATGAGATCCCTTCGACATCACTACTTCGTGAATTCTTAGGTGGTAGTAGCTTCAGATATTAATAAGAAACAAAAAAAGGGTGTCCGTATGGACACCCTTTTTTATATTATTCAACGTCGATCAAAGTTCTATGAGTAGCAAAAGCTCTTTCATATTCTTCTTTTGGACCTACGATAATTTTCTCGAATTCACGCTGACCTGTTCCGGCAGGAATCAAGTGACCGCAAATAACGTTCTCTTTCAAACCTTCAAGTTTATCTACCTTACCGTTGATTGCAGCATCGTTAAGAACCTTAGTAGTTTCCTGGAACGAAGCAGCAGAGATAAAGCTGGTTGTTTGAAGAGCAGCACGTGTGATACCTTGTAAGTTCTGAGATGAAGTCGCAGGAATTGCATCACGAACTTCTACAAGTTTCATATCGCGGCGTTTCAACATAGAGTTCTCATCGCGAAGTTTACGAGGAGTAACAATCTGTCCTGGTTTCAATACCTGAGAATCTCCGGCATCCATAACCACTTTTTTACCCCAGATGCGATCGTTTTCTTCCATGAAATCATGTTTATCAACAATCTGCGCTTCAAGGAAGCGAGTATCACCCGGATCGACAATCGTTACTTTACGCATCATCTGACGAACGATTACTTCGAAGTGCTTGTCATTAATCTTCACACCCTGAAGACGATAAACGTCCTGAACTTCGTTCACGATGTATTCCTGAACTGCTGTAGGCCCCTTAATGTTAAGGATATCAGCAGGAGTTGTAGCACCGTCAGAAAGTGGAGTACCCGCACGTACATAGTCATTCTCCTGAACAAGAATTTGTTTAGAAAGAGAAACCAGGTACTTCTTCATTTCACCAGTTTTAGAAGTAACGGAGATCTCACGATTACCACGTTTTACTTTACCGAACTTAACCTCACCATCGATCTCTGCAACAACAGCAGGGTTAGATGGGTTACGAGCTTCGAACAACTCAGTTACACGTGGAAGACCTCCCGTGATATCACCTGCTTTACCTACGGCACGCGGGATTTTCACGAACTCTTCACCGGCTTTGATTTCATCGCCCTCTTCCTTCATCAAGTGGGCACCCACCGGAAGGTTATAAGTTTTGATGATATTTCCGTTTTTGTCTACGATGTTAGCAGCAGGAACTTTTGTACGCTCACGAGATTCAATAATAATCTTTTCGCGAAGACCTGTTGTTTCATCAGACTCAACTTTATAAGTAACATTCTCAATAACGCTATCCAGTTCAACGCGTCCCGCAACCTCAGAAACGATAACGGCATTAAATGGATCCCATTCACAGATTACATCACCTTTTACAACGCTATCACCTGGGTTGAAATATAATTTCGAACCATAAGGGATATTCGTTGTGGTAAGTACAATCTTAGTGTTTGAATCTACAATACGAAGTTCTGCCAGACGGCTAACAACGATTTGTACATTCTTACCTGTTTCGTCTTGAGTTTCTACAGTACGTAGCTCGTCGATTTCAAGGAAACCATCATAACGAGAAGTAACGTTAGAAATTGCTGCAATATTCGAAGCAACCCCCCCGACGTGGAACGTACGAAGTGTCAGCTGTGTACCCGGCTCACCAATAGACTGAGCTGCAATAACTCCAACTGCTTCACCTTTTTGTACCATTTTACCAGTCGCAAGGTTACGTCCGTAACAACGAGCACAAACGCCTTTTTTAGACTCACAAGTCAGCACCGAACGGATTTCAACTCGCTCAATTGGCGAAGTTTGAATAGCCTTAGCCATATCTTCTGTGATTTCTTCACCAGAATTACAGATGATTTCACCTGTAAGCGGGTGTTGAATATCATGTACAGATACACGACCCAGGATACGTTCGTATAGAGAAGCTACAATCTCTTCGTTGTTTTTAATCTCAGTACAGATCAAACCACGAAGTGTACCACAGTCCTCTTCATGAATAATCACATCCTGAGCAACGTCAACAAGACGACGAGTCAAATATCCTGCATCGGCAGTTTTCAACGCCGTATCCGCAAGACCTTTACGAGCACCGTGGGTAGAGATAAAGTACTCTAACACCGACAGACCCTCTTTAAAGTTCGACAAGATCGGGTTTTCGATAATCTGACCACCTTCAGCACCTGCTTTTTGCGGTTTAGCCATCAAACCACGCATACCAGACAGCTGACGAATCTGCTCTCTTGAACCACGGGCTCCCGAATCAAGCATCATATAAACAGAGTTGAACCCTTGATTATCTGTTGCCATTTGCTTCATCAAAATATCAGAAAGCTTCGAGTTAACGTGTGTCCATGTATCAATGATCTGGTTGTAACGTTCGTTGTAGGTAATGAATCCCATGTTATAGTCATTCAAAATCTGCTCAACTTCGTTATAACCTTCCTGTACTAATTCTTCTTTCTGAGCTGGAATAATAACGTCTTCAAGGTTAAACGATAGACAACCTCTAAACGCCATTTTGTAACCAAGATCTTTAATATCATCAAGGAACTGAGCTGTACGAGTTACACCACATACCTTAATAACATTACCGATAATATCACGAAGAGATTTTTTAGAAAGAATCTCATTCAGATATCCCACTTCTTTAGGAACGAACTCATTTACCATGATACGACCTACCGAAGTTTCGCGAAGAACTGTTACTGTATTACCATTCTCATCCAAGTCCTCTACTAATACGTGAACAGGAGCATGAAGTGTTACACGACCTTCATTGTAAGCAATAATTGCTTCTTCAGGACCGTAGAATTTCAAGCCTTCACCTTTAGCACCCGGACGCAATTTTGAGATATAATAAAGACCCAAAACCATGTCCTGAGATGGTACCGTAATTGGAGCACCATTAGCAGGGTTAAGAATATTATGAGATGCAAGCATCAACATTTGCGCCTCCAAAACAGCTTCATTACCTAATGGTAAGTGAACCGCCATCTGGTCACCGTCAAAGTCGGCATTGAAAGCCGTACATGAAAGTGGGTGCAACTGAATCGCTTTACCTTCAATCATTTTTGGTTGGAACGCCTGGATACCCAAACGGTGAAGAGTAGGGGCACGGTTTAATAAAACCGGATGACCTTTCATCACGTGTTCCAAAATATCCCAAACAACAGGCTCTTTTCTATCAACGATTTTCTTCGCTGATTTTACAGTCTTAACAATACCACGTTCGATCAACTTACGAATTACAAACGGTTTGAAAAGCTCTGCAGCCATCAATTTAGGAATACCACATTCGTGCATTTTCAACTCTGGACCAACGACGATTACCGAACGTGCAGAATAGTCAACACGTTTACCCAACAAGTTCTGACGGAAACGACCTTGTTTACCTTTCAAGCTATCTGAAAGAGATTTCAATGGTCTGTTCGCATCATTCTTCACTGAGCTCGATTTTCTTGAGTTGTCCAAAAGTGAATCAACAGCTTCCTGAAGCATACGCTTCTCATTACGTAGGATTACTTCCGGAGCTTTGATCTCGATCAAACGTTTCAAACGATTGTTACGGATGATAACGCGACGATACAAGTCATTTAAGTCAGAAGTTGCAAAACGACCTCCATCAAGTGGAACAAGTGGACGAAGTTCTGGTGGAATAACCGGGATCACTTTCATGACCATCCATTCCGGTTTATTTCTATGTTTAGAAGCACGGAAAGACTCAACTACCTGTAGTCTTTTCAAAGCTTCCGCTTTTCTTTGTTGAGAGCCATCAGTGTTAGCTCTGTGACGCAAGTCATAAGAAAGAGTGTCAAGATCCAGACGTTGAAGCAAATCAATCAAAGCTTCAGCACCCATCTTCGCGATGAATTTGTTTGGATCGTTATCATCAAGAAGTTGATTTTCGTGTGGAAGCTCATCCAGGATATTTAGATATTCTTCTTCTGACAAAAGATCAAACTTCGCAAGACCGTCTTGTTCTTTTACACCTGGCTGAATTACTACATAACGCTCGTAGTAAACAATAGCATCCATTTTCTTTGTTGGTAAACCAAGAAGGTAACCAATTTTGTTAGGCAAAGAACGGAAATACCAGATGTGGGCAACAGGAACCACAAGCTGAATGTGTCCCATACGCTCACGACGAACTTTCTTCTCAGTAACCTCTACACCACAACGGTCACAAACAATCCCTTTATAACGGATACGTTTGTACTTACCACAGTGACATTCGTAATCTCTTACGGGTCCGAAAATACGTTCGCAGAATAAACCGTCACGCTCTGGTTTATAGGTACGATAGTTTATTGTTTCAGGTTTTAATACTTCACCACTTGAATTCTCCAGAATTTCTTCCGGAGAAGCCAGACCGATCGAAATCTTAGTGAAATTATTTCTAACCTTGTTTTCTCTTCTAAAAGCCATATACTGATGTATAAAGAGTTGATTTCTGAAAAATATAAAGCACGAAAATAGTTACCGGGAAGGCCATACGCCTTCCCTTGTAACTAATATGCATTTTACTCAAGATTTACACTTAAACCAAGACCTTTAAGTTCGTGTAGCAACACGTTCAATGACTCAGGAATACCTGCAGCCGGCATTGGTTCACCCTTAACAATTGCCTCGTACGCTTTAGAACGTCCGTTTACGTCGTCAGATTTGATTGTCAAAATCTCTTGTAGGATGTGAGCAGCACCGAAGGCCTCGATTGCCCAAACCTCCATCTCTCCGAAACGCTGACCCCCGAATTGAGCTTTACCACCCAATGGTTGCTGTGTAATCAAAGAGTAAGGACCGATAGAACGTGCGTGCATTTTATCCTCAACCATGTGACCCAGTTTCAACATATAAGTTACCCCTACAGTCGCAGTTTGGTCAAAACGCTCTCCGGTACCACCATCGTGAAGGTAAGCTTTACCATAACGAGGAATACCCGCTTTATCTGTCCATTGATTTAAGTCCTCTAAATCTGCACCATCGAAGATCGGAGTAGCAAACTTAACACCAAGGTCTTTACCTGCCCAACCTAAAACAGCTTCGAAAATCTGTCCAAGGTTCATACGAGAAGGTACCCCAAGAGGGTTAAGAACGATATCTACCGGAGTTCCATCTTCAAGGAATGGCATATCTTCATCACGAACAACACGAGATACAATACCTTTGTTACCGTGGCGACCCGCCATTTTATCCCCTACACCGATTTTACGTTTCTTCGCGATGTAAACTTTCGCCAATTGAATGATACCAGTTGGAAGTTCATCCCCAATTGTAAGGTCAAATTTCTTACGTTTTAGTTCAGCATCCAACTCTTTGTATTTCTTCAGATAGTTCATGATAACTTGTTTGATCATTTCATTCTTATGATCATCCGAAGTCCATGCGCTTACCTGAATACTGTTGTAATCAAGTTCTCTTAAATTGCGATCTGTAAATTTAGAGCCTGTAGTGATAAGTTCAACACCTAAATAGTCTTTAACTCCCTGAGAAGTCAGACCATCTGTAAGTATTAATAGCTTGTCAACAAGCACAGATTTCAATTTATTTAGTTTCAATTCGTACTCTTCGTCCAATTTAGGCAGAATAGCTTTATCCGCATTTCTTCCTTTTTTCACTTTCATTGCACGAGAGAACAAATTCGTTCCGATAACTACACCTGATAATGATGGAGAAGCTTTCAAAGAAGCATCTTTAACATCACCTGCTTTGTCACCGAAAATCGCACGAAGAAGTTTTTCCTCTGGTGAAGGATCTGATTCCCCTTTAGGAGTAATCTTACCGATCATAATATCACCTGGAATAATACGTGCACCAACACGTACGATACCTCTTTCGTCCAAATCTTTTGTTGCTTCTTCACTTACGTTCGGAATATCAGAAGTAAGCTCTTCCATACCGCGTTTTGTTTCGCGTACTTCAAGAGAATACTCATCCACGTGAACTGAAGTAAAGATATCTTCACGAACAACACGTTCGCTGATTACGATCGCATCCTCATAGTTATAACCTTTCCAAGGCATGTATGCCACTTTCAGGTTTTTACCAAGAGCAAGCTCTCCTTGTTGAGTAGAATAACCTTCTGTCAGGATCTGACCTTTTTCTACACGCTGACCCGGACGACAAATCGGACGTAAGTCAGTAGTAGTATTCTGGTTCGTTTTTCTGAACTTAGGTATTCTGTATTCTTTTACAGAAGTTTCAAAGCTAACAAACTCTTCATCTTCTGATCTGTCATAGTTAATACGAATAACATTTGCATCCACATACTCAATGAATCCGCCTCTTTCTGCTGTAATCTGAGTACGAGAGTCACGAATCAACTGACCTTCGATACCAGTACCTACGATAGGAGCTTCAGCTCTTAACAAAGGAACAGCCTGGCGCATCATATTCGATCCCATCAACGCACGGTTCGCATCATCATGTTCAAGGAACGGAATCAACGATGCAGCAATAGATGCAATCTGAGTAGGAGATACGTCCATCAAATCAACCTCTGTTGGTTCAACTAATGGGAAGTCACCTTCCTGGCGAGCTTTTACGCGTGAACGAACAAATTCACCAGCATCACTTAACGGAGCATTACCCTGAGCAATGATCTTACCTTCTTCTTCTTCAGCAGTCAGGTAAGTAATATCACTAAGATCAACACGACCCTCAGTAACCACACGGTAAGGAGTTTCAATAAATCCTAATTCGTTAATTTTCGCATAAACACACAGAGAAGAGATCAAACCAATGTTTGGACCCTCAGGAGTTTCAATCGGACAAAGACGACCATAGTGAGTATAGTGAACGTCACGAACCTCGAAGCCCGCACGGTCACGAGACAAACCACCAGGACCTAATGCAGACATACGACGCTTGTGCGTCATCTCCGCAAGAGGATTCGTTTGATCCATGAACTGAGACAATGCATTCGTTCCGAAGAATGAGTTGATAACAGACGAAATAGTTTTCGCGTTAATCAAATCGATCGGAGTAAACACCTCATTGTCGCGAACATTCATACGATCACGAATTGTACGAGCCATACGAGCCAAACCAATACCAAACTGGTTATAAAGTTGCTCACCTACAGTACGTACACGACGGTTACTCAAGTGGTCAATATCATCAACAATAGCCTTAGAGTTGATCAATTCGATCAAATACTTAATAATCGAGATAATATCCTCTTTCGTAAGTACTTTCACGTCAGAATCGATGTCCAGCTCCAATTTCTTGTTGATTCTGAAACGTCCAACTTCACCTAAATCATATCTCTTATCAGAGAAGAATAGGTTTTGGATCACCTCGCGTGCACTTGCATCATCTGCAGGTTCAGCACTACGAAGCTGGCGATATATATAAATTACTGCCTCTTTTTCAGAGTTACTCGGGTCTTTCTGAAGCGTATTATAAATAATTGCATAATCAGAAAGATTCTTTTCCTCTTTGTGAAGGAGTATTGATGCAGTACCTGAATCGATAATGTTATCAATATGCTCTTCCTCAAGGACAGTCTCACGATCAATAACAATTTCGTTACGCTCTATAGAAACAACCTCACCAGTATCTTCATCAACGAAGTCCTCAATCCATGTTTTCAAAACACGGGCAGCAAGTTTACGTCCAACAGCTTTGCTTAATGCCGCTTTTGTCGATTTTACCTCTTCTGCAAGGCCGAAGATTTCAAGAATGTCACGGTCACTTTCGAAGCCAATCGCTCTCAAAAGAGTGGTTACCGGTAACTTCTTCTTACGATCGATATAAGCATACATGACATTGTTAATGTCAGTCGCAAACTCAATCCAAGAACCTTTGAAAGGTATGACGCGAGCAGAATACAGTTTCGTTCCGTTTGCGTGGACACTCTGTCCAAAGAACACACCCGGAGAACGATGTAACTGAGATACAACTACACGTTCAGCACCATTGATAACAAAGGTACCTTTTTCAGTCATATAGGGGATTGGGCCCAAATACACATCTTGGATTACTGTATCAAAGTCTTCGTGTTCAGGATCGGTACAATACAGCTTAAGCTTAGCTTTTAAAGGCACGCTATAAGTCAGACCGCGCTCCAAACACTCATCAATTGAATATTTTGGTGGATCGATATAGTAATCTAAGAACTCTAGAACGAAGTTATTTCTCGTATCTGCAATTGGGAAGTTTTCAGCAAATACCTTATATAATCCCTCATTCTTACGTTTTTCAGCTGGAGTATCTAGTTGAAGGAAGTCTTGAAAAGACTTTAATTGCACTTCAAGAAAATCCGGATAGGAAAGAGGATTCTTAATGGATGCAAAATTTACCCTTTGATTAGCGTTATTCAAAGACATTGTAAGAGTGGATTAGTTGAACCTAAAAAAATAAAGCGCAAAAAGGTTAAGAACCCTCCAAAGAGGATTCCTAACCATTATTCCTAGATAGAAGGATATATTACTTAAGCTCAACTTCAGCTCCAAGCTCTTCAAGTTGTTTTTTAAGAGCTTCAGCTTCGTCTTTAGATACACCTTCTTTCAATGTTGCAGGAGCAGCGTCAACGATATCTTTAGCTTCTTTCAAGCCAAGACCAGCTAGTTCTTTAACAGCTTTAACGATAGCCAATTTGCTAGCACCAGCCGCTTTCAAAACAACATCGAAAGATGTTTTTTCTTCAACAGCTTCAGCAGCAGGACCAGCCATTACAACAGCAGCAGCTGCTGGCTCAATTCCGTACTCATTTTTAAGGATTTCTGCTAGTTCGTTAACCTCTTTAACTGTAAGATTTACTAGTTGTTCAGCAAAATTTTTCAAATCTGCCATCTTTGTATAGTTTAAATAGTTTATACTAATTTCTTAATTATCTTTATGTTGGAATCAAAATCAGATTACTCTGCTGATTCGCCTTCTTTCTCAGCTTTAGCAACAAGAGCTGAAATGATATTGCGCATTGGAGATTGAAGCAATGCAACAACGTCTGCGATAAGTTCATTTTTGCTCTTAATAGCAGCAAGAACATCTAATTGATCAGCTCCGTAGAAACCTTCTTCAACGTAAGCACCTTTCAATGCAGGAATTGTACCTTTTTCACGGAAAGATTTGATCAATTTAGCAGGAACGTTACCTGTGTTAGAGAACATCAATGCAGAAGTACCTTTCAAAGCTGTGTACAATGGAGAGTAATCCACGTCCATAGACTCTAAAGCTTTTTTCAACATTGAGTTTTTAACCACTAACAACTTAACGTCAGCTTTATAACATGCTCTTCTTAAGTCACTTGTCTTCGCAGCATTTAAGCCTGTAGTATCAGTGATGTAGAAGTGATTATATTCATTGATAGTTGAAGCAATTAGCTCAACCATACCGCCTTTATCTTCCTTTCTCATAATTCCTTAATTTTAGTTTTCTTCAACTGATTTAGGATCAATCTTAATACCCGGACTCATGGTACTTGAAAGAAAAATACTCTTAATATATGTACCTTTTGCAGCAGACGGCTTCAATTTGATAATAGTAGAAATGAATTCTTTTGCATTATCACGAATTTGATCTGCAGTGAAAGAAACCTTTCCGACAGAAGTATGAACAATACCTGTTTTATCAACTTTAAAGTCGATTTTACCTTGTTTTACTTCAGTAACTGCTTTACCTACTTCGTTTGTAACAGTACCGCTTTTTGGATTTGGCATCAGACCACGAGGACCTAATACGCGACCCAGAGCACCAATTTTACCCATGATAGCTGGTTGAGTGATGATAACATCGATATCTGTCCAACCACCTTTGATCTTATCGATATACTCGTCAAGACCTACATAGTCTGCACCCGCAGCTTTTGCATCAGCTTCAGCATCAGGAGTACACAAAACCAGAACTCTTACTTGTTTACCTGTACCGTGTGGTAGAGAAACTACACCACGAACCATTTGGTTCGCTTTACGAGGATCTACACCTAAACGCACGTCGATATCTACAGAAGCATCAAATTTTGTGAAAGTAATCTCTTTAACAAGCTCAGTAGCTTCTTTCAGAGAATACGTTTTCCCTGCTTCAATCTTGCTAAAAGCCAACTTTTGATTTTTTGTAAGTTTACCCATCTCAATTGAAGTTATTAATTATTAAAAGGGAATTCTCCTGTAACAGTGATACCCATACTTCTCGCAGTACCTGCTACCATTGTCATAGCAGATTTCAGTTCAAAACAGTTCAAGTCCGGCATTTTGTCTTCCGCGATTGCTTGTACTTGTTCCCAAGTTACAGAAGCAATTTTTTTACGGTTTGGCTCAGCAGACCCGCTCTTTTGTTTTGTTACTTCTAACAATTGAACTGGAACCGGAGGAGTTTTTACGATAAAATCAAATGACTTATCTGTATAATAGGTGATAACAACAGGTAATACTTTTCCTGCTTTGTCTTGAGTTCTGGCATTAAATTGCTTGCAAAACTCCATGATGTTGATCCCTTTAGAACCTAACGCAGGACCAACAGGAGGAGAAGGGTTTGCAGCGCCTCCTTTAATCTGTAATTTAATTTGTCCAGCAACTTCTTTAGCCATTGTTTTCTAAATTTACGTTTGACAATCAGGCACGATTATGCCTCTTTTTCAACTTGTAAGAAACCAAGCTCGAGCGGTGTTTTACGCCCGAAAATCTTGACCATAACTTTAAGCTTCTTTTTCTCAGTACTAACTTCTTCGATAATACCCGAAAAACCAGTAAACGGACCATGATTTACCTTAACCACTTCTCCAACTTCGAAGTTGAGATCAATGTCTCCTTCAGCAGCCTGCAGGTCATCTACGATTCCAAGAATACGATTTACCTCAGATTGTCTTAAAGGAACGGGCTTATCATTACCGCCTAAAAAACCGATTACATTTGGGATATTACGGAGTCTGTGAGTCATCTCTCCAACTAAGGCTGCTTCAATTAAGACATAACCCGGATAAAGATTCTTTTCAGTAGCAACCTTTTTTCCGTTTCTTAAATGATAAACTTTTTCAGTCGGAATCAATACCTGAGAGACATAGTTATTCATATCTGTATTTCTGATTTCAGCTTCCAGATACTCTCTAACTTTGCCTTCCTTACCACTAATGGCACGTAGAACGTACCATTCTTTTTTAAGTTCAGACATTGTAAACCTCTAGATTAAAATACTTTAGTGTAGAAAAGTCGCATAACATTTTCAAAACCTAAATCCATAAAGAAAATAACAAGCGCAATCAGGAGGGAAGCAAACATTACAACAACTGCACTGCTATATAATTCAGATTTTGTCGGCCAAGATACCTTATAAACGAGTTCGTTATAAGACTCTTTAATATAAGAAACTATCTTTTTCATCATCTTAGCGATTTGCACGGGTTGAGAGACTCGAACTCCCGACACTCGGTTTTGGAGACCGATGCTCTACCAACTGAGCTAAACCCGTATTATAGTCTGCTCTCTTTTAAGGAGAGCAGACTGTTGGTAATATATTGTTATTTATTACGCAATAATTTCAGTGATTTGACCTGCACCTACTGTACGACCACCTTCACGGATAGCAAATTGTAGACCTAAGTCACAAGCTACTGGGTAGATAAGTTCTACAGAGATTGTCAAGTTGTCACCTGGCATTACCATTTCAGTTCCTTCTGGAAGAGTGATCTCACCAGTTACGTCCAATGTACGTAGGTAGAACTGAGGACGGTATCTGTTATGGAATGGAGTGTGACGACCACCTTCTTCTTTTTTCAAGATATAAACTTGAGCTTTGAATGTAGTGTGAGGTTTCACCTGACCTGGGTGACACATAACCATACCACGTTTGATTTCGTTTTTGTCGATACCACGAAGTAGTAGACCAACGTTATCACCAGCTTCACCTCTGTCAAGAATCTTACGGAACATCTCAACACCAGTTACTACTGATTTTTTTGGCTCAGAACCAAGACCGATAATTTGAACCTCGTCACCAGTTTTGATGATACCTGACTCAATACGACCTGTAGCTACTGTACCACGACCTGTGATAGAGAAAACGTCCTCGATTGGCATCAAGAATGGTTTGTCGATAGCACGTGGAGGAAGTTCGATCCAAGTGTCAACAGCATTCATCAATTCCATGATTTTTTCTTCCCACTCAGCAACACCGTTAAGTCCACCTAGTGCAGAACCACGGATTACTGGAGTGTTATCACCGTCGAATTTGTAGAATGAAAGAAGATCTCTCATTTCCATTTCAACAAGCTCCAACATCTCTTCGTCATCAACCATGTCACATTTGTTCATGAAAACAACGATTCTTGGAACGTTTACCTGACGAGCAAGTAGGATGTGTTCACGTGTCTGAGGCATAGGACCATCAGTAGCAGCTACTACGATGATAGCTCCATCCATCTGAGCAGCACCAGTTACCATGTTCTTTACGTAATCCGCGTGACCTGGACAGTCAACGTGAGCGTAGTGACGAGCTTCTGTTTGATACTCTACGTGAGCAGTATTAATTGTGATACCACGCTCTTTTTCTTCTGGAGCGTTGTCAATTTGATCGAATGATTTTGTTTCACAAAAACCTTTCTTTGCCAATACTGTTGTAATAGCAGCAGTTAACGTAGTTTTACCGTGGTCAACGTGACCGATAGTACCGATGTTAACGTGTGGTTTTGACCGTTGAAATACTTCTTTAGCCATAGTTTGTATGTTTAATTAAATGATTAACCTATATCATATAATCTGGAGCCTATGACGGGAATTGAACCCGTGACCTCTTCCTTACCAAGGAAGTGCTCTACCGCTGAGCTACATGGGCAAAAAATAAAAGTGAGCGGGAGACGGGGCTCAAACCCGCGACCCTCAGCTTGGAAGGCTGATGCTCTATCAACTGAGCTACTCCCGCATTTAAATAGTGCACCACTCTAAACGGCGTGGTGGGCGAAGAAGGATTCGAACCTCCGAAGACATAAGTCAGCAGATTTACAGTCTGCCCCATTTGGCCGCTCTGGAATTCGCCCTGAAAATTTTGAGCCTCTTGTCGGATTCGAACCAACGACCCCGAGATTACAAATCACGTGCTCTGGCCAACTGAGCTAAAGAGGCTTGTTCGCCTCACTTATAACAGTGAAGCGAGTGCAAAATTAGAGCTTTTTTCTAATTCTGCAAATATCTGAGCGATTTTTTTTATTTATCTCTTGATTTTTCTTTCAATTTAGTCAACTGCTTCAATACTGCTTCGATGTTTACATCACATGCTTCCTCGAATGTATCAGCTACTTTCTCTGAATAAATCTCATTCTGTGGAACCCGGATTAGAATCCCAACTTCTTTATTCATAGCGCTTTCTGGTTTTACTACTTTAAGAGTTACCTCTATAGAGATGATTTCATCATAGTGCTGTTCCAGCTTAGCTACCTTTTTTTGAATAAATTCTTCTAAATGTTTAGCCATATCAAAATGTACAGCCTGAATTGTAAGCTTCATGGTTTACCTCCTTTTTTTAATGCTCTAGGATGAGCGGATTTATAAACTGATTTCATTTCCTCAAACGACACGTGAGTATAAACTTCTGTTGAAGCTAATGAAGCATGCCCTAACAACTCCTTCACACTATTCAGCTCGGCGCCGTTATTCAACATAACCGTAGCGAATGTATGTCTGAGAACGTGGGGACTCTTCTTCTGCACAGTTGTCACGAGAGACAATTTTGTTTTTACGATATTATACACATGCGACGATGATAACTTTTTCCCATTCCGATCGATAAACAGATAAACATTTAAGGCATCGATCACATGCTTCTCATCCAGATAACGGGACAAATATCCGCATAGTTCTTCACCGAAGGGTATTATCCGCTCTTTTTTTCGTTTACCAAAAACTTTGAGCTGCATCTGGACTAAATCTACGTTCTCCTCTTTCAATTGGGTCAACTCAGAACATCGGATCCCAGTCGCATAAAACATATATACCACCAGGAAATCACGAATTCCCTCAAAACCGGGTTCAATAACAATCTCATCGAACAATCGGTTCATCTCCTCTTCCTTCATAAACACCGGAAGATTCTTTGTTTTCTTCGGACCATTCACTTGCGACACCGGATTTACCTCAAGAAATCCGACGCGAAGCAGATACCGAAAAAAGGATTTAATAGAACTTAGTTTTCTATTAACAGTTGATGACTTCTCTTTGTTCATGCCCAAAAAGACAAGATAAGAGCGGACCAGATCCCGATCCACACTCTTTAAGTCAACCTCTCCCAACTTTTCTTTCAGAAATTCATAAAACAAAAATAGATCCTTTTGGTAAGCAGACACCGTATGAGGAGAGTAACCTTTCTCATACTGCATGTACTTAACAAAAGAATCTATTTTCTGTATCATATTCGCCAAATTTAAGTATTGACGAAGATATATATTTTCTTTAATTCAAAAAGAAAAACGAAGAATTAATCTTCGCTACGGTGCATTTGTTCAACGTAAACCGCGCGGATTTTATTTTTTCTGTTTACTACAGATGGTTTTTCAAACGCTTGACGACGTCTTAGTTCTTTAACAACACCTGTTTTCTCGAATTTTCTTTTGAATTTTTTTAGAGCTCTCTCGATGTTTTCGCCTTCTTTTACTGGAACGATAATCATAATTGTAAATATTATTCAGTTTATTAATTTCTTTTTCTTTATTAAATGGAGTAGTAACAAAACGTAATCAGCCTCTTCCTCCAAGAAAAGAGACCTTCCTTAAATGTATAATGTAAATCGGTTTTTTATTACGTAAAGTTTAAACACCACCTTTCCAAGGCTTTCGCCTTATATTTATCCATTAATAATTTATTCAGCGCGCAAAAATAGAAATACTTTCGTTATCAGGCAACTATTTAACCAAAAATCGATCATTTTTCTCTCAAAGGATCCTAATCTCCTCCTAAATCGTTACAAATTAATTTTCAAGTCAGTAAAACGATCCAACCCGGAACAAAGCAATCATATCTCAAAGCCCCGAATTTGTACGAATAAACAGCCTAAAATTAATCAACTCCGACAACGTAATGTTTATGTTTTGATTCGTCACCATTCGTCACACAGCCAATACCATAGCAAATAATAGCTAAATATCAGGTAATTAAATACCCTGAAACGGGTGACAAATGGTGTGACGAATGGTGACAAATGGTGACGAATCAAGGACACAAACGACAGTAAGCGAGTAAACTTACAGTAGTATATAAAACTACTTTATCCTATCAATCAGCATATAGAATCTGCCCTGCAACAACTCTTTCACGACAAAAGGAGCAATCGCAATTTTGATTCGTATGAACCCAAAAGTTCAAACGTATTAAGTCGCCGGTTCATTTAAATGAAAATATATTTTCATTTAAATGAACGTTTGCGTTCATACGTATGAACAGTTACGTTGGTTTAAATGAACTTTCTGAAAGATTTTATCCCTATATCTCACTATACGAACTAAGACTAAATTCATTTATGTACTCTTGAAGCAATGTGCCTTCTGTACAAATCGAGGTTGGCTTCTCCGAGTATGCTGGATGTATGATTCAGTCGTTCATGAGGTGTGAGCGAATCAACCTCAAGTTGATTATCTTCCTTCATATAAATATAACCACTACCCGTAACGGGTAAGTATTCATCCCAATAGACTGGAACACTATGCATTTTTCCATCGCCTCCCATTTGGCTAATATAGGAGAGTCGTTGTTCAGAGCGATATCCATGAGCATAGACAGTAACAGATGAATTATCACATCCTTTCCTGAGCTGCTCTGTCTTTAGGATACTGTCCGTCACACATGCAGGATGTTTAAAATAATTCTGTCCCCAGAAATTCGCCAAAGCTTCATGCTCCCAGAATGCACTATGACGTTGCATATCGTAGCCGTAAATATCGTGTTGCGGGCGAATCTGCTGATACATCGGTACACAAAGCAACGGTGCTAAACTGAAATATATAGCACGGAAGCAACGAGCATTGACAGTATAGAAATCTTCTTTTGCTTTATCATAGTCAAAGTTGTGATATTGATCCGGGTTCATTTCTAAATTCAATTCCTGTAGATGATCAGGCACAATTATATTAATCATCTTATTTTTGTCGAAATCAAAATTATCGCCATATCCCACCTCATTATCTCTTAGCAGCTTCAGCATACTCTCTTGGGCTAATGGGGTAAATAAAAGGGCAAACTGCTGATTATTGTTACGATTACTGGTATCAAAGCAGACTTCAAACTCCTCATTAGTCATCATCGCAAAGTCAGCATTACTCAAGTCTCGCGCTTTCTTCCGAAGTGAACGTCGTTTTAATTTATAGGACAATGAGCCTTCTTTACCCGCCAAAGAACTCTGCTGGCGATAGAATATCAAATCCGGTGCCGCGGTATTTCCATAGATCAGACGAGTTTTCTCATAATACCCGGGATAAGGTGCTGTTACACTCGCGCTGAGCACCTGAGAGTGCTGCACTGTTCTGTATTTACCATCATGATCTCGTTCTCTCGTAGTCCAATAGATAGTCTTCGAACCATAATAGGTTTTACGGCCCATCTTCATTTTCTTTGTACGGCATATCACGAATGGATTACCGTTGATAAGCCCGGAGTGAGAATAAAGAACCGAACGATCAGTATTGAATGAATCGCTCCATCCGTACGTCATCTTGAGGTCAGCCAGGCGTTGTGTTGTGAAATAAGGGTCAAATTCCAACCGTGGAACGGTCTTAGACATCATACGAGTAAGTATATCCCAATCATATAAACGATTAAGCGGAGACATCTGCATCCAAGCTTCTTTCTTGAAAGCATCAAGGGTTGCAGACAAATTAGTACGCTCACACTTCAACACCTTCAAGCGAGGATGCACATGAATAATAAGATGAAATATGGAGATAAACAAAACTGCACCAATAGCCAGAAAAAGATGCCCCATGGAGATAACCAGAACTTCTCCAACAACCAGGAGACTTGACGTTTCAAACTCTTGATATAGCCAATAACACACAAGAAGACCACCAACGACAACTAACCAGAGTAAGACACACCAAGCTGTCCACCATCCGATACGAGTTTTAACAGAGTCTATTTTTTTCTCGTTAGCATAAATCTGAAGACACGTTTCACGATTCGCTTCAATGTCAACTTTTGACTCTGCAGCTAACTCCGCAAAGGTATTTTCGGCAACTTCTCTGAAGCGTTCTCGAAAAACATGTATATACTCTGTTAGCGGATCATAGATATCTTTAGGCATAACCAACTATTTAGAAAAATTTGCCTCTTGCCATTTCTCGTGTTTCAGCAGAAGCTGTGAAAGGGATACGAGTCGTGTAACCCTGACGCGCAGCAACTATCATCTTGGCAGGCCACGAGAAAATATCGGTATTCCATTGTGTTACACGGTTGTTATACACTGTACGTGCAGCAGTTATCTCGCGCTGAAGATAGCTATTTTGCTGCATAGCGTCAGCGATTGCATTATGTGCTTTCAGTTCCGGGTATGCTTCGACTTGAGGGAAAAGTCGTCCCAATGCGCTATTCACCTGCTGATTTATATCATTTCTATTTTCGGCAGTTATTGACCCTCCACGAAGAGCTGCTACCGATTTCATTATATCGGTGTCGAGGTCAATAGCACGCTCGACAAGACCAACTACATTCTGCAATACTTGCACTCGTTGCTCAAGAAAGTTATCTATATTTGAAGCCTCTGCCTGAATCCGCTGCTCAAGCTGCTGAAAATAGTTACGTGCAGAAATCTTCATAAAGATAAAAATCAAACCTGGTAAAACACCTGCAAGACATCCAACAATACTTACCAACAGCGGCTCATCAAGCGTTGAACCCATGATAAGAACATACAACAATACAAAGATTGGGATTGTCACCCATAATGCAATTTCAAAAAGAGTGGAACCAAAGCCGACTTCAACAGGAAGTTGACGATCAATAACGCGCACATCACGACCATTATCATTCACTGGTCCAGTTACTTCATCTAATAGATTTGCCATAATTGAATTGATATTTAAGTTTGTGTTTTCTGTTTTGGGGAAGGACATAACCTCTATATCTGTATTTCTCGATGTATTGAGCTTTAATTTCGATAAATCCATACTACAAAAGACACAGTGGTCTGCCTAATGTATCATTACGAAACATTAATAAAACATCGTTTCGTTAACAATAAAATACGAATATATGAAAATTAATGAAGTGAGTCTGGTTTAATAATAAAGAAGTCATTAAAACTTTATTCAGATTTGCAAGAAGGGATGATCTGGTGAATGAAATGTGCCAGATTATGAATGATGGGGTAGAAGAATCAGTGGTAAGATTAAAGATAGGGACTTGATAAAATAAAATGGGGGAGTGCGAAATATCAAATTCTTCTTGTTTTGACTATGCTAAATGTATGTGTAGCCCAGACAAACATATAATATTTCCACAACTTTTGGAATTGACACATCAATAGGAGGGGTAAAAACAAAAAAAAGAGACTCAGAATCTGAATCTCTTTTACGTCGGGGTAGAGGGATTCGAACCCCCGACCCCCTGGTCCCAAACCAGGTGCGCTAACCGGACTGCGCTACACCCCGAATATACAAACTAAAAAAACGAAAGGTTAAATTGTCGGGGTAGAGGGATTCGAACCCCCGACCCCCTGGTCCCAAACCAGGTGCGCTAACCGGACTGCGCTACACCCCGATAACACTCTCGTTCTCTCGATTGCGTTGCAAAGTAAGTGCTTTTTTTTCGTTCATCCAAACATTCGAGTAAGTTTTTTTACACAGATATAC